>PHDR01000113.1 GCA_002841035.1 Bacteroidetes bacterium HGW-Bacteroidetes-12
AAAGAACCTTCGCAAGGTGTCATCTTCAACACCAATAGCTGTTAAATAACTATTAAGCTTTTTAGTCCTTCTAGTTTAATTACATCTGAGTTTATAGGTAACCCTTTAACCGATTCATTTTTAGACTTAAATACCTCTTTTAAATACGAGCTAATATTATCTGAATACTCAACCGTTGGCTTGTCTGCATGAAACCCTACAAAGGATTTGTCAAACAACTGTTTTAATTCCAATTCGGTCAGAGACATACCCATTTTATTAACCTTTATTAATACTTGGTCTATTACCTCTTTTGACTTCTCTAGGTTTGTTAAAAAATAGTCTTTAGATTCTTTGTTTTCTTTAATCAATACTTTTTCCATTTTTATATTTTTAGGGGTTATAACTTACTGTTTTAATAGTATTCTTTTTATTTCGTTTTCATCATATCCATTTAGTTGAAGCGTTTCGGTAACTATTCTCAAATTCCTTCTTTTTAGTTTTTTTATACCTCTCTTATGAATAATAATGTCCTGAATAATATGCCATTTTATTTTTTTATCATGCAGTTCAAATATTAGTTCCTTCTGTTCATCAGTTCTACCTACAGCATGAATATAAAAATGAATAGGCGTTGCTGCTTTAAGGTTTTTAATTCTTTCTTGTAATTCCATTATCCGGTTATTTTATAAAGCTTATTATTAATTAGTGATAAATTCTTGTTCTTTAAGCGTTCAGAGATTTCAGCCATAGACTGACTACTCATTTCTCTACTTGTAATATGTGTTATAATTTTCTGTACATCTTCAAAAGAAAAACCCTCATTTTTCAAGGTTTTTAAGCTATTACAAAGCCTTTCGTCAACAGCTTGATAAGTTGATATTAAAAAGTCTATAGGGTTCGTTTTTTCAACCTTACCTAATAAGACTTGACAAACATTAATAAAGGCTTCATTGTATTGATTCTTACTAAAGAACCTTCGCAAGGTGTCATCTTCAACACCAATAGCTGTTAAATAACTATTAAGCTCTATAATAACATCTTTAAAAAAAATCTTGTCTCCTTTTTTTAATGCTAAAATTCTTGCAACAACTTCAGCAGGGCAATTTGCCTTAATTAGCATTGAAGTAAAATCCTGTAATTCATCTTTTTTCATCATTTATTGAGTATAAATACTAGGTATTCTTTTGATATATCTAGTGTAGTTCCTAAAAATTCTTTATCTTCTTTTGATTCTGCTCTATCTGAAAGCCATGAAGTGTATTTAGTTAAAACTTGAGCCACTATAGCAGGGTTACTATCTTCTTTTTCTAATCTGTTAATAGCAACAGCTAACTTGTTAAGCGTATCAGCTTCTGAGGTTGTAGCATAGTTATTCTCCCTGCTATTTATGACATCTGTAAGAGCATTAATCTGTTCGTAAAGACGTTTTAATGATTCGTCTTTAGAAGCAATTTTACTAGCTCTTAAATCACTCCATTTTTCTTTTTGAGACCAACGGCTAATCGTTGCTAATGGAATATCCATACTTTGAGAAATCTCTTTTTGTGTCTGTTTACCATTAACGTATAATGACTTAACCAATTCTTTTAATTTACTTCTTTTCATTACATTGATAATTCTAAATTTCTAATAGTTCTTAGCATTGCTTCATTAAACCAACGCTCTATTTCTTCTGTATTCATACTTGCTAACGTGGTGTTGTTAGTGTTAATACCACCTTTGTTTAGAGCATCTATATTCACAGTAATGTTTCTTACTTGCTGACCTGCTCCAACTACTTTAGTAACATCTTCAGAAGCAGAACCACCACCACCTGTTGAGCTTCCTCCTAAACCACCTACATCATTTGGCATTAATCCTTCATTAGCTAAAGCTTCTTCATCAGCATTCTCTTTTTTCTTTAGGCTTAATTTCCATTGTAGGGCATCGTTAGCCTTTTTGTTGGCTTTAACCATCTCAATGGCATTATTCTTAATAGCTGCAACTCTTTGCTCTTGTTCACGCTTAATATTGGCTTTATCTTTTGCGTATTGTTCATTAGATAATTGACCTATTAAATTCATTCCCCACTTCCAAGCCAATACAATTCCGTCAATCATGTTTTGGAAGCCATGTGCTATAATTCCCCAACTTACTTCTAAACCTAGCTTAAAAGTATCCCATTTACCTTTTAAGAAGTCTGTTATAGAACTCCATTGTTCTGCCCAACCATCAACATGATTTTTTACCCAAACTATTGCAGCAACCAATGCTGTAAGTCCAGCTATAACCCATCCAATAATAGGAATAGATTTAATACCTGTGTTTATTGCTGCGAACATAGCTTTAAATCCTATTGTTGAGGCAAGTGTTGCAATTTTCATAGCTACTAAACCACCAATGATAATATGAATTACATCACTATATTGTTTGTAGAATGTAAATCCAGACACAATAATGTTATTAAGCCAGTTCAAAGCAGTAGCAACCATTGGCAATATCTTTTGCCCCATGTTCTCCATTACTACTCCCCATTGGTTTTTTGTAATATTCCATAATTTGGTAACATCATTTCTAGCATTTTTAAGTGCTTTATCTAAGTCAAAACTACTGGCATCATAAGCCTGTAATGTTTTGAAAAAATCTTCACTACCAGTTTTAAGTTTAGTAAACATATTACGAAGCCCTTCAGGTCCTCCAATTTTATTAATTAACTCATCAATTTCTTTTGGATTCATTCCCTTAAACTTTGTAGCTACTTCTTCTACAACATTAGATAAATCCCGCATTTGTCCGTTGCTATCGTACATACTAACGCCAATACTTTTCAAGCCTTCAATAGTGCTTTTCTGAGTTAATCCCTGAAAAGCAGTTTTAGTCATGTTTGCTCCCTGAGCTGCACCACCTGCAATAGATGTGAATACTGCGAATAATTTATTTGCCGTATCAACACTTTGTCCAGCTCCTGCTGCTGCTCCTGCATATTCTGTTTGCACTTGAGCTAGTTGAGCAAAACCAACAATACCTGTCTGCACCGTTTTAGCATTACTTTCTAATAAACCTGTAACATCGCTAGCACCTAATCCAAAAGCTTTCATTGCTTTTGTTGTGGCATTAATACTATCATTAAGGTCAGCTCCTGTAGCAATAGAAAACTTACCTACTTGTTGAACTACTTTTTTAGCTTCATTGCCAAATAAACCGGTTGCACTCTGAACATCATAAAACGCCTGTGATGTTTTATTAAGGTCTAACCCAACAGAAAAGGCAGTATCTCGAATAGTATTTTTATAAGCCTCCATTTGAGACTTTGGCTTTTCAAGGTTTAATTGTTTTATTTGAAGAAACTCATGATTAAAGCTAATAGCTTTATTCGTTGCGGAATACAGCAGCATTCCAATTCCTGCGGCTGCTGCTGCCATTAAAACATATTTATTCGTAATTAAATCCATTCCCCTACCTAGTAATGGGAACTGGTCTCTCATAGCACTAAAGGCTTTTACATGAGCATTTTTAAGCTTATCAATACCGCCACGCATTTTACTAGATGCAGCAGTAAACTTCTTTTGGGTTTCCATCAACTTAGTATTAAATAGCTTGTTTTTAAGCTCAAGAATAAGTTGCATTTTAGCAGATCCTGACATAATATGAATTTTATTAAGTTATATTTTTTTTAGATATATAGCTTATGCCGTTTTTAAATAACTGTTTACTTTCAGGTAATAGAGCTTCTATATCATCTTTTTGCTGTTTGCTATTGATGCTGTTTTGATTTTGTCCAGGAATAACTCTTTTACCCGTAATTGGCACATTAAAAGTTTTACTCAACCATGATTGTTCTATTTCCAAACCTTCGTCCATCATGTCTTTTACAATATCAAAATGAGTAGATAAACCCAACTCAGTAGAAAGGTTAAAAACAAACTTATCATTAGGAGTAAAATCATATCCTTTTTTTGCTAATAATGGAAGCAAATAATCGTTTGTAATGAATGTTAAAAACCGTTTATCTGCACCGCCTAAACGCTCTACAAGATTCCTTTCGTGAACTTGGCTTTGACTTCCTGCATTATCTCCACTACTAAGCATTGTACCTCCTGTAATAGCCTTTGAAATTTCATCGTTGTTTCTCTTAATTTTCTTATCAAACACCATGTAAGCATCTGTTCTATTAGCATCTTTAATTTCTACTGTTGTACCTTCAGGAAAAACAGCGTGAGCAACTTCTCCTAATTGATCTAACATATCATCAATTAAATCTAAAATATCAGTATCTTGTTTTGTAGTGGTTGCCGTAATTAAAGGAATACCGAAACGCTCACAGAACTCAGCCCATGTTTGCATGATGTTTCTTTTCCAAATAAGGTTAGGAACAATTTTATTTAATACTCCTAAGTCATTATTGTTACCAATAGGCAACAACCAGTCTTCAAATTTTGGGTCAGCATAATTAATCCTTACATCTGATTTCTTCCAATCCAATACAACTTGTTTTGTGTTTGGAATAACATTTCTACGAGGTATTAAACTGTTTTTTATTTTGTTCCCATCAAAGCTTATAAATTCAACCAATGAATAACCGTAAAACCTACTATCCAAAGCGTGTTCTAAGAAGTCATAAAACCACTTACTATTCAGTAAATAAGTTTTATGACGGTCAAGTTCTCCACTTTTTCCATTAATAACTTGAAATGGAGTATTGAGTGTAGCTGATTTCCTTAGTTCCATTTGAGAATAAAGGTGTGCATCTGTCAATATATCTTCGTATATATCCATCAACAAATCTCTTCTTGGTTTCTCAGGACTTTCAGCAGCCTGTATAGCTATTCTCCAATTCTTAATATCCTTTCTGCTATTGTCTTTAAATTGCTTAACAATACGCTCTACAATAGCTAAATCATTTGTATGTTTAGCCTTTCCAGTTGCTTTTGGTGAAAGAATATTATTGTTATTTGTGTTAAAAGTCATTTAGTTTTGTTCTTTATTTCTTAGTAAATCTCTTAACTTTTTAAGCCAATAAAGTTGATTAGGAGCATCTTCAGAAGCTCCTATTATCTCTTCATCGCTTATAATATAAGTTGCATATTGAAATAATATATTATCGAGAATTTCAGAAAGTTCTAATGGACTTACTTCTACATTTAAGAGGTTAGAAAGCTTATCTAATTGCTCTTTGTTTCTAAGTATGTCTTTTAATGTTTTAAGCCAGTAAAGCTCACTAGCAGCATCTATATTTGAACCGCAATTATCTTCATCTAATACAAGATACCTTGAATAGTTAAATAATATATTATCAATAATATCAGATAATTCTGATGGAGCTATATCTTTTTTCAATAATTTAGAAATGGCATCTAATATTTCTGTGTTGTTTGTTGTTGTTTTCATGTCGCTATTTGTTTTTAGTTAATACATTGGTTATTCCACACTCGTTTAAAAGTTCATTTACAGCCGTTGTTATTTGCTTTTCTTTTGCTTTTTTAACAATGGCAGAGAACTGATTTATAACAAGTTTTAATTCATGTTGATTCATGTTGTTTAAGTGCATCTTTACAGCTCCTCTCTCTCTTAAAAACATGTTTAGCTTTGCAGCATTAATTTTATTATCTTCATCAGAGTGTCCATAAATGATACCTGCTTCATAAGCCAATGAGAATATTTTCTTTCTCATTTTATCAAAGGGGTTGTTATCATTTAGCTTGTCTATTAAGACTTTAGCCTCTTCATAGGTTAGCTCTTTACTGCTAGAAGTCCTGCCACTTGTCCAAGTGTGGATAATCTCTCTTTTAAATTCCAATTGCCCAGTTCTATTTAAAGCTGCATGAAGCACTTTTATTTGATTTTTATTTATCATTTTCATAACATTGAGTTTATTGGTTAATTTCATTAATTAAAGGCTTCTACAGCCGTTTCTTTGTTTTCTATAGCCTTACTGTTATTAAAACTACTTTGAGGCTGTAAAAAACGCTCTATTGGCTTTTCGTGAAACTTAACATTTCCGATATAGTTAGAAAGCGTTCTGAATGTTTGTGATTTTTGCATTCTAGCAACTAACTCAGGGTTTGTAATTCCATTAACTTCGCAAATAGACCTTATTTCATCTTTTCTTGGTGTAGATAACTCAACCCATGAAGCAATCCTATCATAAAACTCAGGCATACCTTCTTTGTTCTTTTTTGCTGCTGTTTCAAGGTTTGTTTTAAAATATTCTACGCCAACCATTAATATTCCTGTAGTGTGTTCAGTTTTGTTTCTTAAATCGTGGATATGTTCTAAAACTGTTTGAGACAACTTACCTGCTTCATCAATTAATAATAGAGGCTGCTCACGTTTATTTAACTCATCAGCTACACGCTCAATCATTTCGTAAAGCGTACCTGCAAACAACACCCCCATTTCTCTTAATAACTGCTTAAAAAACACCCTGCTAGTTGTTGATTTTTGACAAACTATATAAAAAGTGTTTTCATTGCAGATATAATATTCATTTAAAGCTGTTGTTTTTCCTGTTCCTGTTGCTCCAATAACTCCAACCATTCTATGTTGTTCTTTTGCATGTTCGCAAGTTTTAAATATGGTTTGAAAGTTTGAAGTTTCAACTAACTGCCAATCACTACCTTTTATAGCGTTCCAAATTTTTAGCAACATTTCATCTTTTATCTTTTCCCATCTTTCGTTTTCAATGTTGCTTAAAGTAGCCGAACTAACTCCTAGTTTATTGGCTAACTCATTTTTACTCATGCCTTTTTTCTTTGAAAAGACATTTAATGCTTGTTTAATTACTGTTTTTTCCATAATTTTGCCGTATTGATTATTGAGCAATATCGCTCTAGCTTAAAGCCTTGAAAACCTTACTTTTCAAGGCTTTTTTTTCTTATATATAGTTTTGGTTTTTCTGTTTTTATATGCAATGTTTGTAATTCTTTAAGTTCATCTGCTTTGGTTTTATTTGGCGAAGCATAATAAACTGGTCTAGGTTGTTGAGATTTTAATGGGTTCATATTGGTATCATCTATTCCCTCAGCTTGTAAGTAATATTCATACATTTGTTTGCCTTCTAAGCTATTCACATTGAATTTATCAATTGCTAATGGGTCTAATAGCTGTAGTTCCTCAATGCCCTGTTCTCTTAGTCCTTTTGCAACAACTTCTTTGTGTGATTTTTGAACGTATTTTTTAAATGACTTTTGTTTTGCAGATTGGTTTAAAATCTCTTGTGTGTCTTTTTCCGATTGACTTGCTTTTGATATTGCAGGCTTGTGAATTGCTCTACATTCGCATATATACTCATCTGTATTTTGTGAAAACAAGTGTACTACTCCTAAGTCTTTTTCATCATACCTAACATCTACTTTAACACCGTTTAACCTCAGTTTTAAATCATGCTCATAAATTTCAAAATAGTGTTTTTGATGTTTCACTATTATTTCAACCATGCTTCTTCTAACAGTAACGCTTTTTCTATTCCAAAATAAGAATGGTATTTCATAACCATTTAAGTTTACTACATTAGGTTTTAGACTGTTTTCGTATTTAACTGAAGGAGAAACTTTTTTACCTATCTGTAAATCGTTGTATTTCCAAATTATTGAAGCTATTCTTGCTTTCATTTCAGACATACTCATATCTGAATTTTTAACTGCCTTTCTTGTAAAATCTTGGTCTGCTCTAGCTTCTTTTCTTTTTGAAGTAATACCTTCTCCTAAATAATCATCATACAACCTGAAAACTGTTGATTGTACAGTGCCAAAATACCTTTCAACGTGTGCTTTGTCCTGTGCATTTTTTACTCTTGCAGCCCTGAATAAAACACCTAAACGCTCTAATTCGATTTTAAGCGTTTTAATTTCATCGGTTTTATTGGCTGAAAAGTTATCGTGTAGTATTTCTTTTGGTAAGTGTCCGTGTATATTAAATGCCATTTTAAGGGCATTTATCACATTAAACCTATCTTCACTTATAGAAACATCATAACCCACTATTTTTCTACTAAACACATCTATTATTACAAATAAGTTTAGTCTAATTCGTCTTTTTAAATCTTCATCCCAACAATAAAACTGAATTGGCGTTCCATCCATCATCCATAAATTACCTGCAAACTTTTCTTCAGCTCTTGGTATGTATGGTAGAATAGTATCGTTAAAATGTTTATCCCCTCTTCTTAATATTGCTATTCTGTTTTTTACTTCAGGTTTGGCTAAATGCGTTTTAACGGTTGAAACGCTTAC
>PHDR01000114.1:0-2580 GCA_002841035.1 Bacteroidetes bacterium HGW-Bacteroidetes-12
TAATAAAGAAGCATCGACTAATAATCTAGTTGAAACGGTTTCGGCTAAACCTAATTCGGTTAGGTTTCTTATTTTACTTCCTAATTTCACTAATTTCTTAGCCACATCTTCATCTACTCCAGTTTCGCCAATGAGGATGCTTTTTTCTAATTCATTATCTGGGTAGTTGAATGAAAGTGAAATAAATCGTTGGCGAGTGGAAGGTTTTAATTCCTTAAATCCTTTTTGATACCCTGGATTGTAAGTGGCAATTAACATGAAATTTTCATCAGCAATTATGGTTTCTCCTGTTTTATCAATAAACAATGCTCTTCTATGGTCGGTTAATGAGTGAAGAGCAACTATAATATCGGGGCGGGCTTCTGCAATCTCATCTAAATATAAAAATGCTCCTTCTTTAATGGCTTTTGTCATAGGACCATCAATCCAAACGGTTTCATTTCCTTTAATTATATATCTACCAATTAAATCGGTTGAAGAAGTTTCTTCATGACAAGCTACAGTATATAGCTTTTTGCCCAATTTCTCAGCCATAAATTCCACAAATCTCGATTTTCCAGTACCAGTTGGTCCTTTAAGTAGTAAGGGTAATTTGTTTTTAAACGAATGTTCAAAAATCTCTTGCTCTTTGCCAATTATTTTATAGAATGTAGTTTGCATGTCAATTTTTTTTTAGTTGAAAAAAAGGGTTGGAATGTTTTTTCCAACCCTTTTGTATTTGTTTTATTGGAAAAATTACTCAGAAACTAATGCTTCGTCAGTTGGTTTTCCATGGTTAAAGAAATTAATAATGTATAATGTTACACCAGTGGTAAAACCAGTAGCACACAGTATTAAAACTAAAAAGTGAGGTTCAATTTCTTTTTGAGTTTCCATGAAATCTACACCTAAAATACGTTCCATGTAAACTTGGGCAACACCAGCAACTCCAAAAGCTACAGTCATACCTAACATACCAACATTACTTAACCAAAAAGCGTAACGAGACAAGTTGTTGTCATACAATTTTCTGCCAGTTAAATTAGGCATAGCATAAGCTATAATTGCTAAAACTATCATTGCGTAAGCTCCCCAAAACGCCATGTGTCCGTGCATTGCGGTTACTAAAGTTCCGTGAGTATAAAGGTTTACGTTTGGCAGTGTATGAGCAGCTCCTAATAAACCAGCACCAACAAATGAAGTTATTGCAGCACCTAACGTCCAATTTAAAGCAGCTTTATTTGGATGTTTTTTCTCACCTTTTCTATACATATTTAGAGCAAATAATGCCATAGCTAAAAATGCTAACGGTTCAAGAGCAGAGAATATTCCACCAATCCATAGCCAGTATGAAGGTGCTCCAATGTAATAGTAGTGATGTCCAGTGCCTAAAATACCCGATAAGAATGTTAAACCAACAATTACATACAACCATTTTTCGATTACTTCTCTGTCAACTCCCGTAATTTTAATCAATAAGAACGCTAAAATACCACCCATAATTAATTCCCAAACTCCTTCAACCCAAAGATGAACTACATACCATCTGTAAAATGAATCTAAAGTCTGGCTATCAAACCAAATCATACCTGGTAAGTAGAGTAGGGCAGCAAACAATAATCCCATAGTTAATACTAATGCAGTTGTAGTTTGTTTTTTACCTTTAAATAAGGTCATTAAAATATTAAATAAGAATGCTAAAACATTAACTACAACTAAGTAATCTAATGGTCGAGGAATTTCTAGGAATTTTCTGCCTTCCCACCAGTTAAAGTGATAAGCAATTATGGCCGTTACACCTACAGCTAAAAAGCTAATAAGTTGTATATAAGCTAATTTTGGTGAGTACAGTTCGTTTTGAGATTCTTCAGGAATAATATAATATGCAGAACCCATAAAACCTAATAATAACCAGAATACCAATAAATTGGTATGCACGGCTCTTGCTGTGTTAAATGGAATGAAATCATGTAATCCGTCCATGCCCATGTGAGCAAAACCCATGATAAAACCATAAATAATTTGTAATGCTAAAAGTCCTAATGCTGATAAGAAAAACCAGTAGGCTATTTTTTGTGTTTTGAATTTCATGACTATTTTTTTTATGGTTATTAATTAATTATTTTTTTCTATTTTATATTTAGGTTTAGCAGGAAATCCATTCAAATCAACAGTTCCAATCCACTTAAAGTATTCTACCAAATATTGAGCATCTTCCTCTGAGAAACCGTAAGCAACCATTTTTCTGCCACTTGTATGCTCTCCCCAAGGAGTTGGCGACATCAACAATCCTTTTACATACCCTTCGCCCCTTCTTTCAATTACTTTAGTTAATTCTGGAGCATAGTACGCTCCTTCACCAAATATAGTATGGCATCCCATACAGTTATTTCCTTCCCACAAATGTTTTCCAGCAATAACAGCTGGAGTTATGGTTTTTTCATAAGGTTGATTGGCTACATGGTTCACATGAGTGTCGTACGACAGCCCAAGAAACAACACCGAAAAGATAATGGTTCCTGCTAAGAAGAACAATTTTGCTTGACTTTTTGTTAACATAATTTTTATTATTTTTTAGTTAGTAATTAATAAAAGACATCA
>PHDR01000114.1:2604-10742 GCA_002841035.1 Bacteroidetes bacterium HGW-Bacteroidetes-12
GAAAAAACAGTTAAATAGTTTGATAATAATCAATTTTAAATCTGTTTTTTGGAATGTAAAAATATGATTAATATCATATTTATTTACATTATTTTAATTAAATAGAAATATTTTTTTTAATTTAATCTAGGAATTTAATATACAAAGTCATTCATTTTAGGTGAATTTAATATGTTTTTTTAAGCACATTGATTGTTAGTATATTAAAATAATTATAGGTTTAGAGTAAATCAATTATATTGAAATAATTTGCTCTAATTTTTTGATATTCAAAATCTTAATATTTTTACCTTTCGTTTCTAATATTTTATCTTCTTTAAATTCAGCAAACACCTTCGAAACCTGATTGGAATTTAAACCTACAATTTCAGCTATGTTTTGCCTTGTTAAATCACTTATATAATTAATATTATTAGATTTAGATAATCCAAAGCTATCAATCAAAGAAAGAAGAGCTTTAGCAACTTTTTCTCTTACATTAAAAACAGATAAATCTCTTAATGTTGATTCAACATGATTTAATTCATTTGCAAAGAAAAGCAATAAATTAAAGGTGAGATTGGGAGATTTTTTTAATAATTCAAGAAAAAATAATTTATCAAAAGAACAAATTATTGCCTCAGAAAGTGCTTGGGCTGAAATAGAATAAGTTTTTCTGTTAGATAATCCTCTATGCCCTAAAATACCACCTTCGGCAACTAATCGTATAATTTGGTTTTTTTCTTGAAGACCATTTTTGAATACTTTTACCCTTCCTGATTGAACAAAATTAATTCCATCTACAAAACTACCTTCCATTAAAATGTGTTGATCTTTAAAATACCTATTGGTACTTTTGTTCTCTGCAATTTCTTTTGTTAAAGTATCTGTATCTAAACAGTGTTTTTTTATAAAACAATTATTATTTTGGCATTCACAACATAAAATATCAAGCTTCTTCATTTCTCTATTTTAGGCACAAAACTAATTCCATAAAGTGAGCTTACGTTCACTTTACGGAATTAATTTGTTCTAAGTTTGAATAAATTAATCTTGATTTTATTTGCTTCCAAGAATATAATCTACTATTGCATTTAATTCTTCAGCAGGAAGGGCTTTTGTTGCAGCTAGTTGTGGTTGCATCACAGCAGCTTGTGCAGGGTCAATTATGGCTTCAGCTTCTTCTTTTAAGAAAGCAATTAAGCCATCTTTGTTGCCATCATAAGCAGCAGCAATGTCTTTTAAAGATGGTCCAACGGTTTTGTTTTCCAATTGATGACATGCTACACAGCCTTTTCCTGAAAATAGATTTTTACCAGAAATTGCTTCTGCAACCTCAGTTTTTTCATCAACTGGTGCAATTTCGTTAGCTGTTGTTTCTTTTTTTTCTTCTGTTGATGAGCTGCATGATGTTCCCATGATTACTGCTAAGCTCATTGCTAAAAATGTTACTTTTTTCATTTTTTTTTGATTTTTTTAAGTTTTAATTTATTATTTATTTTGGGGTAAGTTGCTTATAAATGCATTGCCATCCTCGATTTTTATAACAAGGTCAGCAATTGTTTTTTTTAAAAATAGATGATATAAACCATCTCTAAATACTTTAAAATCATTATGTAAAGGACATGGATGCGTTTCAGAACATTCTTTTAATCCTAAACCACATTTTTCAAAAAAAGATAATCCGTCTATGATATCTATAATTCGAAGGATGTTTACTTGTTTGGCTTCCTCGCTTATGTAAAAACCTCCGTGCGGTCCTTTTGTAGATTGTATAATGTGGTGTTTAACTAAGCGTTGCAATATTTTACTTAGGAAGTGAAAGGGTAATTCTAGTTCTTCACCAATTTCTTTTATTCCAATTTTTTTTGTATCCGAACAATTGTGTCCGATATAAACAATGGCTCTTAGGGCATATACACAAGACTTTGATAACATAATTTTTATACAAAGGTATAATAAAAAAGATATTAGAATGTAATTAAATTAATTCTTTTTCAAGCAATATTGCTTTTGGAAACAAGATGTTATTTTCCAAATGAATGTGTTGAAACAAGTCGTTTTGGTATTCTTCTAATTTGTTATACAATGCTCTAAACGTGTTGCAGGCTCCAGTTGGAGGGGTGTAGTTATTGCTCAATTCAGCAATTTTCCTTAAAATATCGCCAGCCCCTGTATGTTCATCTTCCATCATAGTTATTGGATTTTGAATAGAACCAAAAGCTGGAGTAGGTATATTTTTACCTTCTTTTTTAGCCAATGCCATTTCTTTTATGTGCGGAAATAAAATCATTTCTTCTTTTCGCATGTGGCTGTTTAATTCGGCTGCAATTTCTTTAAACAGTTCATTTATTTCAACAACTTCTGTATAATGATGCCCGTGTACTTTTGCAACTTTTTCTGCATATTGGGTAATTATAGTATTTGCCTCTACAACATATTTATGATGTGTGTTAATGATGTAGTCAGCTAAAAAATCTAACTCCCAAGTGCTAAAATCGTGGGCATTTTTAGGTGTTCCGCCAATTTTTAAAATTTCTTCTTTTAATGTAGCATAATCAACGCCTTTTTTAGCACAAATCTCTTGCACAGAAACGTGTCCACCACAGCAAAAATCGATGCCATTTTTTTTAAAAACATCTGCTGTTTTTATGTTTTCTGTAACTATTTCAGCAACTGTTTTATTGTCAATATTTTCCATAATTAAAAGGTTTAGTAATTAAATTATAAGGCAAAAGTATAACTTTTATTTTAATAAATAATAAAAAGACCTAAATATCTTTTATTATTTTTTAACATCTGTAAATTAATAAATTGAAATAAGCTATATTTTTTACGGAGTAAATAGTTAGAACTTTCGTATTGTAACCATACTTTTTGATAGCTATAACACAAACATAGAAAATAATAAAATGATGTTTAATTATTCAAATAAATTGACTAAGTGTTTATTGTAAAAGTATTTCCACTCATAAACAAATCGTCAAGCGAATTGTATTTAGAAGATGCTTTTTGCTGTTGAATTTGAGCTGTAAATCCTTGATCAAAAACAGGAGCATCAGCATTTCTAATCACTCCCATTGCAATAGGGAATTCAGGCAGTTTCATTTGAATTAACATGTTGTGCAAAACATTTGATTTTGTAGATGCGTCATGCACTAAAATATCTGCTGTTGTAATACCATTTTCGCCAACTGTAACCACTTCCAGTTCTAACCCATTTAATCTAAGTCCTTTGCTGTTGTTTTCGCCAAAAAGCATTGGCTTGCCGTGTTCTAAAATTAATTGATTATTGGCTTTGTTTTCCTTGGCTGTGATGGCTGCATGAGTTTTATCGTTAAAAATTACACAATTTTGTAAAACTTCAACCAGCGACAAACCTTGGTGTTTTTCGGCTTCAACCATTACTTGTGCCATTAATTTAACATCAGTATCAGGAACACGAGCATAAAACTGTCCTTGAGCTCCCAGAGCTAATTCGCCAACACTAAACGGACTTTCAACCGTTCCAAAAGGAGATGATTTGGTAATTTTTCCTCGCTCAGAGGTGGGTGAATATTGCCCTTTGGTTAATCCATAAATTTCGTTGTTAAACAAAATTAAGTTGTAGTTGATGTTTCTTCTAATGGCGTGAATAAAATGGTTTCCACCAATGGCTAATGAATCGCCATCACCCGAAATCATCCAAACACTCAACTCGGGATTTGCCAATTTAACACCTGTTGCAACAGCTGCCGGACGACCATGAATGGTATGAAATCCATAAGTATCCATGTAATACGGGAAACGTGATGAGCAGCCAATACCAGAAATAATAGCCACATCCTCTTTTTTAAGATTTAATTCCGAAAAAGCTTTTTGAACAGCATTGATAATAGCATAATCGCCACAACCCGGACACCATTTAACCTCTTGATCGCTGGCGTAATCTTTTGGTTTATATAAACATTGTAGTGTAGTTGCTTCCATTTTATTTTTCCTCCAATAATTGGGTGAACTTATTTTTTAATTCTTTTACCGTAAAAGGCAAACCTTGTATTTTATTGTACTGCTCGTATTTAAACTGAGGAAGTACTGCTCTTAAATAATTAGCAAATTGTCCGTCATTCAATTCACACACTAAAATTTTATCAAATTTTGAAAAAATTTCGGCTGTGTTTTTTGGTAGTGGATTGATGTAGTTAAAATGTGTGAAGGCAATGTCCTTTCCTTCTTTTTGAAGTTCGTTAACAGCACCAAATAAGATTCCAAATTGCCCGCCCCAACCAACAACTAATAATTTTTTAGCATCCTTTCCTTTGTAGCGTTGTTCTGGTATAAAGTTAGCAACACGAGCTACTTTTTGTTTTCTAATGTTTACCATAATCTCATGGTTTTGTGGGTTGTGCGAAACGCAACCAGAACATTCGTCTTTTTCTAGTCCTCCAATGCGGTGTTGCATTTCAGGCGTACCTGGAATCACCCATTTACGAGCCAATTTTTCATCATCTCTGTTGTATGGTCTCCAACTGGCGTCTTTTGTTTCTAGTGTTAAAGGTTTAATATCAGGAAGTTCGTTTAACGATTTTATTTTCCAAGGTTCTGCCCCGTTTCCTAAATAACTTTCGGTTAAAAGAATTACGGGAGTCATGTGTTCTAAAGCAATTCGTGTTGCCTCAAAAGCCCAATCGAAACAGTCGGCTGGTGTACTTGCAGAAATCACAACAATAGGGCTTTCTCCATTCCTACCCCAGATAGCTTGCATTAAATCGCTTTGCTCGGTTTTGGTTGGCAATCCAGTACTTGGTCCGCCACGTTGAACATTTACAATTACAATGGGCAATTCAGTCATAATTGCTAATCCAATGGCTTCGGTTTTTAATGCCATTCCAGGTCCTGATGTGGTTGTGATAGCAACATTTCCAGCAAAAGCAGCACCAATTGACGAACAAATACCTGCAATTTCATCTTCAGCCTGAAAAACTTTTGCTCCAGCCCACTTGTGTTTAGTTAATTCATGCATAATATCTGTTGCAGGAGTAATAGGATAAGAACCTAAAAACAACGGTTTGCCCGCTTTTTTTGCTGCGGCCAAAAACCCCCATGCTGTTGCTTGATTTCCTGTTATATTTCGATATGTTCCAGCTTGTTTTTTTGCAGGCAATACTGTAAATGAAGACTTAATTGCTTCAATGGTTAAAGCGTAGTTATAACCAGCTTTTAAGGCAATAATATTTGCTTCGCCTTTTATTGGATTTTTTTTGAATTTTTGTTCAAAAAAAGCAATGGTTTGTTCTAATGGTTCGCTAAACAACCAAAAAACCATTCCCAAAGTAAACATGTTTTTACATCTGTCGGCCGATTTATTATCTAACCCTAAATCTGCCAAGGCTGTTTTTGTAAGTGATGTAATTGGCCCTTCAATTACTTTATAATCTAGTAAGGTGTTGTCTTCTAGAGGATTGGTTTCGAACCCAGCTTTTTCAATGTCTTTTTTTCCGAAAGAATCAACATCAACTAAGATAATACAAGCAGGTTTTAAGTTGTGTAGGTTTGCTTTTAAAGCAGCGGGGTTCATTGCTACCAAAACATCTGGAGCATCACCTGGACTATGAACTCCACTCGTTCCAAAATGCACTTGAAATCCTGAAACTCCAGCTACGGTTCCTTGTGGTGCTCTAATTTCTGATGGAAAATCGGGAAAAGTTGCAATTGCATTTCCCATTACCGCTGTAGTATCGGTAAATAATGTTCCAGCTAGTTGCATTCCGTCACCAGAATCACCTGCAAATTTTATTACTACACTTTCTAATGTTGTTTTCATAATTAAGCCCACCCCAGCCCTCCCAAAGGGAGGAAGTTGCCAACACACATGCCGTAATAGCAAGCCTGTTGAGGAGTATTATTTTTATAGTTTATATTTTCATATTCTATTATTGAGTATCTTCATAAGCCCCTCCTTCGGAGGGGTTGGGGAGGCTACTCTCCTTTGTATTCTACTTTTTTGCCAATACTGGTTAATCCAAGCATGGCATCTTTTGTAGAAAAGATTGCGACTAACTTGTCTAATTCAGATGATGGTCCTTTTGCTGCTTCAATTAATTCTTCAGCAAATTTCATTGCAATTGGAGCTTTAAAACTCATTGTTTTTGCCATTTTATCAATAGCTTCTTTATCAATTTTGTCATTTTCATAAGCTCCCGACATAATCTTTTTATAGCTATTATTGGTATAAAAATCAGCAATTGCTTGCCAGTTAGCTCCCAATACTTGTGCTTTTCTATCGGGGATTGGTTTAGTCCCCGAAATGTATTCGAAAATATCGGCAGGCTGAATAATTTCATCAATTAAACCTATTTCTTTTGCAGTTACGGCATCAAGCATTTGACCCGTTAACACTAAATATTTTGCCAATCCCTTACCTATTCTTAATGCTGTACGTTGTGTTCCTCCTAGCCCAGGATAAATTCCTATTCCTGTTTCTGGGAAAGCAATTTTAGTTTTTGGAACAGCTAACAACACATCGCAACAAAGGGCTAATTCCATTCCTCCACCTAAAGCCAATCCATTTAAAATACCCACCACTTTTTTTGATGATTTGTCGATTTTCTCTAAAACATCTTGCCCGTATTTTGTAAACGTAACAATGTTGTTAAGCGAAGCTGCCTTCATGTTTTTTACAAAAAATTTAATGTCGGCACCAGCCACAAAAGCTTTACCTGAACCTGTTATAATAATGGTTTTAACATTTGGCATCGCGTCTGCTTGTGAAAATTTACAATCCAATTGCCCCATAACTTCCTCGTTCAAGGCATTCATGTCTTCTGGTCTGTTCATGGTAATAGTGGCAACACTTCCGTTGATATCCATCGAAACAAACTCCATTTTCCAATTACCGGCTTTTATGCCATTCGGAACAGGTTCGTTATAAATTTTAGCAAATTGATTTACCATACGTTTTACTTCCGTTTCACCGTATTTATTCATCAAATCAATTGGACCAAAACGCCATCTTAAACCAATTTTTGCTCCTCTGTTTAAGTCGGTTGCGGTACACACTTTTTCTTCTAAAATTTGTGAACAAACAAATAAAGTGCAGCCAAGAATTCGGTCGTTAACTGCTTTTTCTTTTTCAGGAGAAATGGTTACTTCACCAGTACCGCTTAAATCCCAGTTTTGTTTACTGGCTACTTGTTCTTCCAGTTTTTTAGCTACTTTGTAAGAAGGACCAAAATGCTCCAATGTTTTTTGAGCATGCAAAGCTATTGGAACACCTGTTGCATTCATTAAAGCGAATGGCCCCATACCTATTCCAAATGTTTTCATGCAAATGGTATCAATCTCTGCAATAGAGCCAATACCTTCTTCTAGCATTTTGCATGATTCGTTGAGCCAAGGCACAAAAAAACGGTTTACTGCAAAGCCATAAGCATCAGCAGTATAAATAGGGTCTTTGCCCGAAAGCACAGAAAACTCATAAACTGCTTTTGTAGTTTCAGGAGAAGTTTTTTCACCAGGAATAATTTCTACTAAACGATTTTTTGCTGCGTGATAAAAGTAATGCAAACCTACAAAACGCTCAGGATGAGATACTGATGCCGCCATTTCGGTAACTGAAAATGACGAAGTATTGGTGGCTAAAATAGTATCAGCAGACACAATTTTATCAAGTGTTTTAAACAGTTCGCATTTCACATTGAAATCCTCAAAAATGGCTTCAACAATTAAATCACAAGCTTTTAAATCTTGTTGATTTACTGTGCCTTTAATATTATTAAGGATGTTCTCTACTTTTTCTTGCGTAAATATTTTTCGTTCAACACCTTCTTCTAAAATAGAACGAATTCCAGAAATTCCTTTATCAATGTATTGTTGTTCTCTGTCGTTTAAATAAACAGTAAAACCTTCTTGTGCAAATTTTTGAGCAATGGCAGCCCCCATGGTTCCTGCACCTACTACTCCAACGGTTTTTATTTTTTTCATAGTTTAGCCCCTCCTAACCTCCCCGAAGGGGAGGAATTTCCAACACACTTGCCATAAAATGCAAGGTTAGTTGGAGAGTTTTTTTAGTTTATATTAATTTTCATTATTATCTTTTTTTTTCGCCTATCCAAATAAGCCCCTCCTTCGGAGGGGTTGGGGAGGCATTTTAACAATTCTCCCAAACGGGTTGACGTTTT
>PHDR01000115.1 GCA_002841035.1 Bacteroidetes bacterium HGW-Bacteroidetes-12
TCATTGTTAGAAGCAGAAATTTTTAGACAAAAATTAGTGCAGCACGACCCAACAATTTCAGAATTCAACATAAAAATTGATGATAATGGAACAGAAAACACCATTAAACAATATTATAAAGAAGATTTGTCAAGAGTAAATTACGAAGAACAAATTTCTATGCACCAAGAGGTTACAAAAACGGATTCAATAAATAACTTTAAAAGAAAAATTGAATTGGAAAATAAAGCAAAAAATTTAGCCGAAAACGGAGAGGTTGAATTAGGTGATACTACTTTAATTAATGCTGCAGAAAAAACAATAACAGGATTAACATTTAAGGTTGAAATAGGAGCAGTTGAAAATGAAGCAGATTTTAAATTAGGCTATCTAGAAAAGTATGGTAAAATAACTGCAAAAACATATTCAGATGGGTTGACAAGATATACTTTTGGACCGTTTAATACACTCGAAGAAGCCGAAAACTTCAGAAAAATGCTGGTAGAAAAAGAAAAAGCATCAGAAGAAGCTTTTGTAACTGTTTTTGTTTTTGGTCAACGAAAAACACTCGAAGAATATCAAAAAGATCCTTGTGCTAATGATTTTTTCATAGATTTTTCAGAATTTATAGGTAAAGATTTGAATGATACTTCTGTGTATAATAAATTAATCAGAATGGGAGGGAATTCTTGTGCAAATGGACTTGAGTTTAAGGTTCAAATTGCAGCCTACCGCTTTCCTAAAAATTACAAATGGAACCATTTAAAACAATATGGAGAACCAAAAATTGTTGATTATCCTGATGGAATTACTCGTTTTACTCAAGGCAGCTTTAATACACTAAGCGAAGCTGAAAGTTTAAGGAAAAAAATAATTAAATCGGGGCAAAAAGATGCTTGGATAACTCCATTTTACAATGGCAAAAGAATGTTGTTAGAAGAACTTATAAAGGTTAATTTTTACGGAAGAAGTGTGAATTAATCATTTTAATGAAGCAAGAAAAAGGCCACCTTCGGGTGGCTTTTTTTTATTACTTTTGTGTAAATAAATACAAATTATTAATTTCGGAACAAATTTTGAGTTTATAGTATAAATTAAAACAAATTATTATGAATAAATTATATAGTATTTTACCATTGTTAGTAATGTCATTTTTTGTTTTAGCACAAGATAATTTAGTGCCAAACCCTGACTTTCAAACATTAGAAAAAAAAGTAAAAGAGGAGGGGCAAATCACTCTTGCTACACCATGGAAATCACCAACATTAGCTCCAGCCGATTTATATACCAAAAGCACTAAAAATGGATTAGTAGGAACTCCTGAGAATGCTTATGGAGAAGAAAAACCTATGGTAGGAGATAATTATGCTGGCTTTTTAGCATACAGCGAAAAAAATAAAGAACCTCGAAGTTATTTACAAGTTCAATTAACCGAACAACTAGAAGAAGGCAAATCTTATTGTGTAACCATTTATGTTAGCTTAGCTGATTTATCTAAGTATGCCACAAATTATATCGGAATGGCAATCACTAAAAATGCAATTTCAGCAAATAACTCTGATATCTTAAAGGTTGAAAACCAAATAGTCAGTAAAAAATTATCAAAATATGATCAACAATTCTATTGGACACCGATATGTGGGGTTTTTAAAGCTAAAGGAGGAGAAGAATTTCTAACTATTGGAAATTTTACTCCTGACGAAAAACTAGCACTCCTTAAGGTTAAAAGACCTAGAGGAGTTACAAAACCACAACTTCCTGATGCTTATTATTTTGTAGATAATGTTTCAGTTATAGAAACTTCCACGCCTAACCAATGTGATTGTGATAGCGATCCAGCTATGAGAAATACAGAAGTGGTTAATAGAAATTTCAGTAGTGATAAAAACCCTGCTGCTAATAAAATTGAAATAATAGGCTCAGATGGAAACCCAACAAACACTAGCACCTCTAAAACTCCTTCAAACATCGATAATATGACAATTAGTTTTGTCGCAAAATCTTTTTCCATTGATGATAATGTTAAAAAAATTAATGAAATTATCGCTTATTTAAAAGCAAATCCTAAAGTTAAAATTACATTAATAGGTCATATTGATAAATCTGAAAAAGAAATAGATAAATTAGATGGAAAAAGAGTAGGTGCTGTATATAAATATATTGTCTCAAAAGGAATAAAGGCGGATAGGCTTAATAGAGAAATAAAATCAGATGAAGAACCAGTTGACGCTAAAGACCCCATGAAAAATATGCGTGTAGAAATTATTGAAGAAGTTGGGTTGGATTAATTCGTTAGTTTTTTAGAATCGTTTAAAGCTGTTAATTAATAATTGACAGCTTTTTTTTATGCCATTTTTTTTAATCATAATATAAAAAAAGTATTAATTTAAAATTAACCTAATAATTTTATGGGGTGTTGTTGATAATTTTATATAAATTATATAATTACCCTTAAAATAAATTATACATTTGCCAAAAAAATACTAAAAAATAAATTATGTTACGTTTTAATGCTTTAAATGATGTTCTAAAAAGAACACCTAAACAAATAGATTATCCATCGGATAAAATTTCTGAATTTTATGCAACAAATGTTTTTACACAGGAAAAAATGCGTGAATTTTTGCCAAAAGAAGCATACCAAAGCGTTATGGCATCTATTAATGAAGGAAAAAGAATAGACAGAAGTATTGCCAACCAAGTAGCATCATCAATGAAAGATTGGGCTATGACAAAAAAAGTAACCCATTATACCCATTGGTTTCAACCGCTAACAGGAGCAACAGCTGAAAAACACGATTCTTTTTTCACACCAATTAGCGGAGGAAGAGCTATTGAACGCTTTGATGGAGATAATTTAATACAACAAGAACCAGATGCATCTAGTTTTCCAAATGGAGGAATACGTAATACATTTGAAGCAAGGGGTTATACCGCATGGGATCCCACTTCGCCAGCATTTATAATTGGTCAAACACTTTGTGTTCCAACTGTTTTTATTGCTTATACAGGAGAAGCACTTGATTATAAAATGCCCTTACTTAAAACGCTAAATGCTATTGACAAAGCGGCAACTAGTGTTTGTCAATATTTCGATAAAGAAATTTCAAAAGTAAATGCAAATTTGGGTTGGGAACAGGAGTATTTTTTAATTGATAAATCTTTGTTTAATGCTAGACCAGATATAATAATGACAGGTAGAGCATTAGTTGGTCATAATCCAGCAAAAGGACAGCAATTAGATGATCATTATTTTGGGTCTATTAGTGAGCGAGTTGTGGCATTTATGAAAGATTTTGAAATAGAATCTCATAAGTTGGGAATTCCAGTTACAACAAGGCACAATGAAGTTGCTCCTAACCAGTTTGAATGTGCTCCAATGTTTGAAGAAACAAACCTAGCAAATGATCATAATTTATTAATGATGGATGTGATGGAGAAAATAGCTCGTAAACATGATTTTAGAGTTCTCTTTCACGAAAAACCATTCAAGTCGGTTAATGGATCAGGAAAGCACAACAATTGGTCATTAAGTACAAACACAGGTGTAAATCTTTTATCGCCAGGCAAAAACCCAAAAACTAATTTACGATTCCTCACCTTTTTTATTAATACAATCAAAGCTATTCACGATAATGCTGATATTTTAAGAGCAAGCATTGCCACCGCAGGAAACGACCACAGGTTAGGGGCAAATGAAGCACCACCAGCTATAATGTCAGTTTTTATTGGCTCTCAATTATCTCAAATGCTTGATAATTTGGAAGAGAATGTGAAAGCGGGCAAAATGACACCCGAAGATAAAACAGAACTCAAAATGAGCATAGGTAAATTGCCGCAAATTTTGTTAGATAACACGGATAGAAACAGAACTTCACCATTTGCATTTACAGGAAACAAGTTTGAGTTTCGTGCAGTAGGTTCATCAGCAAACTGTGCAAGTGCAATGATAGCTTTAAATGCTATAGTCGCAAAACAATTAAATGAATTTAAAATAGTGGTTGATGATGCTATTGAAAAAGGAGTTAAAAAAGATGAAGCGATTTTAAAAGAACTACAAAAACTAATAAAATCTTCAAAAAAAATAAGATTTGAAGGTAATGGCTATGGCGATGCTTGGGTAAAAGAAGCTGAAAAAAGAGGTCTTTCAAATCTAAAAGACACACCAAGGGCTATCAAAACAATGATTGATAAAAAAACAAAAAAACTTTTTGCAGACTTAGAGGTTTTTACTGAAGTTGAATTAGATGCACGCTATGAAATAGAATTAGAAAATTATATTTTAAAACTTCAAATAGAATCAAGAGCTCTTGGTGATATTGCAAGAAATCATATCTTACCTACAGCTTTTAAATACCAAAATGTATTAATAAATAATATTAAAGGTATGAAAGAAATCTTTGGTAGCGAAAGTAAAACATTAGCAAATCCTCAAGAGGAAATATTAAGGTCATTATCATTACACACAACTATAATTAAGCAAAAATTAGATGAGATGCTAGAAGAAAGAAAACTAGCTAATAAAATTGAGCACCCAGAAAAAAAAGCACTAGCTTATTGCGACAAAGTAAAGCCTTATTTTGACGAAATAAAATATAATGCAGACAAACTGGAGTTGTTAATAGATGATTCTTTGTGGCCTCTACCTAAGTTGCGAGAAATTTTATTTACAAAATAAAAGTAGTTTTCGTAAATAAATTAAAGAATTGTTAGGAAATAAAAAAAATATGTTACTTTTGTTTGACTTATTTTGATTTATGTCAAATAAATAGTTATTTTAGCCAAAATTCTAAAAAGAATAAAATTATTAAAAATATGAGAAAAATATTAGCTACTTTACTTATGATTACTGCAATAGGCTTTTCTGCTAACGCTCAAAAAGACTATAAAAACGAAGCAGATGTTGCCTTTAGTGGGTATAAATATTACCAAGCAATAGAAATGTATAAAAAAGCCTATACAAAAGAAACCAAAAATGATAGGAAATCTGAAATTTTATTTCAGATTGGTGAGTGCTACCGATTGAAAAATGAAGGTAAGCAAGCTGCTGTGTGGTATGAAAAAGCAATAAAAGCAAAACATGATAATCCATTAGCTTATTTATATATTGCAGATGTTTATAAATCTGAGGGTAGATATGAAGATGCTATTGTAGAATATGGTAAATATAAAGCAGCAGCTCCTGGAGATAAAAGAGCTGATGTAGGTATTAAATCCTGCGAAAGTGCTAAGAAATGGTTAGATGAGCCAACAAGAATCATTGTAACTCCTATGCCTCAAATTAATTCCGAAGATTATGATTTTTCTCCTGTGTTTGCAGATAAAAAAGGAGAAGAATTGTATTTTACATCTACAAGACAAGGTTCTGCAGGAACTTCAATTTCTGATGTTACAGGCATGAATTTTTCTGATATTTATGCTACAAAAAGAGATAAAAAAGGAAAGTGGAGTGAGCCAACACCTTTAAATGAAACTATTAATTCGCCTGTAGAAGAAGGAGCTTCAGTTTTAAACGAGAAAAAAAATCAAATTTATTTTACGCGTTGTGGTGTAGAGAAAAAAGGTGTTATGGGATGTAGTATTTTTACGGCAAAAAGATCGGGCCAAAAATGGGGCGATGCAGAATTAATCCCAATTGCTTCTGATACTTTTGCTATTGGACATCCAGCAATTTCTAATGATGAGTCAACATTAATATTTGCTTCTGATATGCCAGGCGGACAAGGAGGGAAAGATTTGTGGTATATTACTTATAATACAAAAGCAAAAACTTGGTCAGAACCAGTTAATTTAGGAGCAGAAATTAATACATCTGGAGACGAAATGTTTCCTTATATTAGATTTAATGGAGAGTTATATTTTGCATCAAATGGTCATCCAGGAATGGGAGGTTTAGATTTGTTTAAAGCAGAAAGCAAAGGAGTAAACCAATGGGGAAAAG
The DNA here is from genome assembly GCA_002841035.1 of Bacteroidetes bacterium HGW-Bacteroidetes-12. Classification (GTDB taxonomy): domain Bacteria; phylum Bacteroidota; class Bacteroidia; order Flavobacteriales_E; family Vicingaceae; genus BRH-c54. The sequence goes on from PHDR01000115.1 coordinate 5,921, forward strand.
TTGAAAATTTAAAATCACCAATGAATTCAGCAGCTCATGATTTCGGAATCGTTTTTGAAGATGATAAAGATAGAGGTTTTTTCACTACTAGTCGTGAAGGAGGTAAAGGTGGAGACGATATTTGGGAATTTTATCTTCCTCCAATGTTATATGCTATTAATGGTATCGTAAAAGATTTAGAAACTTCTGAACCGTTAGCAAATGCAACCATTAAATTAATTGGAACAGATGGAAGCAGTGCAGAGGTTACTTCTGATGCTTCGGGCAACTTTACTTTTGCTGAAAATGGAAGTGCTCGTTACATTAATCCTAACACATCTTATTCATTGGTTGTAACAAAAAAAGATTATTTGATTGCAAAAGGAAAAGAAACGACTGTTGGTCTAAAGGCTTCAAAAACTTTTAATCACGAATATAACCTTCAACCAGTTAAAAATACAATTATAAAATTACCTTTAATTGAGTATGAATATACGAAATGGGATTTGTTGCCTAATTCAAAAGATTCGTTGAATTTCTTATATAACGTAATGGTAGAAAATCCAACCATTGTTATTCAATTACGTTCACATACCGATTTTAGAGGTAGTAATAAAAACAACATGGTGCTTTCACAAAAAAGAGCTCAATCTTGTGTGGATTATTTAGTAAAAGAAAAAGGTATTGACCCTGATAGAATTGTAGCTAAAGGAATGGGTGAAGAAGAACCATTAAAAATGCCTGATGGAACATTGTTGAATGAAAAATATATCAATTCATTAAAAGACAAACCTTCTATTGAAGAAGCTCATCAACGAAACAGAAGAACAGATTTCAAAGTGTTAAGCACGGATTTTGTGCCTAAAAATCCAACCCCAGAATCAGGTAATTAGCTCTATTAATAAATTATTAAAGCATCCAGTTAAAAATAACTGGGTGCTTTTTTTATACCCATAAATCAGCATATAGAAATGAACAACTCAGAAAAATACATGCAAAGAGGTGTTTCGGCTTCCAAAGAAGATGTGCATCAAGCAATTAAGAATATAGATAAAGGACTTTTTCCTAAGGCTTTTTGTAAAATTGTTAGCGACACTTTAACAGGAAGTGATGACCATTGTATAATCATGCATGCTGACGGAGCTGGTACAAAATCATCGTTGGCTTATGCTTATTGGAAAGAAACAGGCGATTTATCTGTATGGAAAGGCATAGCCCAAGATGCATTGGTAATGAATATCGATGACTTAATATGTGTAGGTGCTATTGATAATATTTTGGTTTCATCAACTATTGGCAGAAATAAAAATTTAATTCCTAGCGAAGTAATTTCAGAAATTATTAATGGAACAGAAGAAATTCTTGCTGAATTGAGAAATCAAGGAATTGGAATTTATTCTACTGGAGGCGAAACAGCCGATGTAGGTGATTTAGTTCGGACAATTATTGTTGATTCAACCGTTACTTGCCGAATGAAAAAAAGCGATGTAATTGACAATGCCAACATTAAGGTTGGAAATGTTATTATTGGATTGGCTTCTTTTGGACAAGCAACTTATGAAAAAGAATATAATGGAGGTATGGGAAGTAATGGCTTAACTTCAGCTCGTCATGATGTGTTTGATAAAACTATTGCCGAAAAATATCCTGAAACCTACGATAATAATATCCCAAAGGAGTTAGTCTATTGTGGAGGAAAAAAGTTAACTGACAAGGTTGATGGTTCTATACTTGATGCTGGAAAGTTAGTTTTATCACCAACACGAACTTATGCTCCTATTATAAAAAAAATTATAGAAAAATTTGCAGGAAAAATAGATGGTATTGTGCATTGTAGTGGCGGAGCACAAACAAAAATCCTTCATTTTGTTGATGATTTACATATAGTAAAAGATAATTTATTCGAAATTCCACCTTTGTTCAAACTTATTAAAGAACAATCTGAAACTGATTGGAAAGAGATGTACAAGGTATTTAATATGGGACATCGTATGGAATTGTATGTTGATGAAATGTTGGCTGATGAAATAATTTCTATATCAAAATCATTTAATGTAGATGCCCAAATTGTTGGGAAAGTAGTGGCACAAGGCGAAAAAAAATTGACTATTAAATCTCCTTTTGGAGAATTTGTTTATTTTAGATAATTTAAAAACGATTGAACCTGTGAGTTTTAAATCGTAATTCGTAAATCGTAAATTTATTCATTCATATACT
>PHDR01000116.1 GCA_002841035.1 Bacteroidetes bacterium HGW-Bacteroidetes-12
TTATTTTTTCATTTAACTCAAACTTCTCAAAACTCATTTCTTTCTTTTTTCCTTTTTCTTTCAGTATTTGTGACATTTGAACCCAGGTCTAGTCGTTGCGGTTGTTGAGAACACACCGCGGTGTGTCATGATTGGGAGCCTGAAAACAGGCCGCATACATGGCTCTAAAATTGGATTCGGTTACGATTAGCCGGATTTTCCTGCCGAAATTTCTGCTTTTCTAATGTCGGGTCTTCTTTCTACAATGGTTACTTTGTAACCTGCTTTTGAAAGATATACTGCCCATAATGAGCCTACTAATCCTGCTCCTACTATTGTTGCTGTTTTCATTTTGGTTTGTTAGTTTATAAGGTTAGAAGTTTATAAGGTTAGAAGAAATTCACAATTTCATATATTATTTTTCAAAATTTCTCCAAAACGATAAACATCTTCAAAAGAATTATAAAGTGGCACTGGAGCTAAGCGAATTACGTTTGGTTCTCTCCAATCTGAAATTACGCCTTCGTTTGTTAGTTTATTAAATAAATCTTTACCAAATCCGTGTGCAATTATAGAAATTTGACAGCCTCTTTCATTCCAATTTCTGGGCGTAATAATTTCCAACCTTTTTCCTGAAGATTTATCTAAGTGATTGTTACTTATTTCATCAATAATAAATTCCAAATATCCAGCTAATGTTTTTTGTTTTTTAAGCAATTTTTGCATTCCTACTTCATCAAAAATAGCAACAGCGGCTTTGTGTGCTGCCATAGATAAAACAGGAGCGTTGCTCATTTGCCAAGCTTCGGCAGATTTTATGGGTTTAAATCCTTTTTCCATTAAAAATCGGGTTTCTTTTTCTTGTCCCCACCAGCCTGCAAAACGAGGTAAGTTTGTATTTTCGCAATGTTTTTCGTTTATAAAAACTCCTGAAACTCCGCCAGGACCTGAATTGAGGTATTTATAAGAACACCAGCAAGCAAAATCTACCTTCCAATCGTGCAGTTTTAGTTCTATATTTCCTACTCCGTGAGCCAAATCGAAACCTACATTTGCACCAACTTTGTGCCCTGCTTCGGTAATCGCTTTCATATCAAAAACCTGTCCTGTAAAATAATTTACTCCGCCTATCATTACACAAGCTAAACTACTTCCCGCATTTTCAATGGCAGTGATAATATCTTCGTTTCTAATGGTTTTTTCGCCATTTCTTGGAGCTACTTCAATAATAGTTTCATCTGGTTGTAACCCAGCACTTCTAACTTGCATTTCTAGTGCATATTGGTCGGAAGGAAAAGCTTTGGCTTCACAAATAATTTTATATCTTTTTTCGGTGGGACGATAAAAAGAAACCATTAGTAAATTTAGATTTACCGTAAGGTTATTCATTACAACAACCTCTTTAGGCAAAGCACCAACAATTTTAGCAATAGGAACTGCAAATTGCTCATGGTAGGCAAACCATGGGTTTTTAGCATGAAAATGCCCTTCAACACCCAATTTAGCCCAATCTTCTAACTCTTGTTTAATGTATGCTAAAGTGCTTTTTGGTTGTAATCCTAACGAATTTCCTGTGAAATAAATAGCTTCTTTTTCATTAACAATAGGAATATGAAATTTACTTCGGTAGGTTTTTAATTCGTCTTGCTCGTCTAATTGTTGAGCAAATGTAAGTGTATTTTCAAAGTGCATAGGGTTAATTAGTTAGTGTCAATTATCAATTATCAATTATCAATTATCAATTATCAATTTTTCATTATCCATTATCAATTTTTCATTATCCATTATCAATTTTCCATTATTAATATCCATAGCAACAATAAGTGCAATAAATCCCCAAAAAGGAACAGATAGTTTATCGGTATCTAAATAATTATTCATAAATCCATGTAAAACATAAGTAAATAGTCCCAATAAAGTAAACAAAACAACCTTCTTTTTTTCACCTTCTAATCTATGATAGAGTAGGGAGCCTCTCCAAAAAACGGCAATAATTATTAACACAAAGGTAAGTGTGCCTAAAACACCCGATTCTGCCAAAGGACCTATGTATTCGCTGTGGGCATTACCATTGGAACTGGTATTGGTACTAATAATTGTCATTTCATTTGAAAGTTGAAACGGAGCATATTGAAAAATATAAGTTCCAGGTCCCCAACCAACAATAGGTTTTTCTAAAAACATACGCCAAGCACAACTCCAACGGTTTAGTCGCTCTAGGTTAGAAGCATCTGTGGAAACATTAGACATGGATTCTAAGTGTTCTGTTAGTTCGCCAGAAGAGTCTTGATTGTTTTTTTCCAAACTTCGAAAAATGGTAGTCCAACTACTCGCTAACATTATCCCTAAAAATAAGCCAACCAACATAAGCGAACTAAACTTAATTCTAAATTTATAAATAAAATAGAGCCCAATTGCAGCAAACAAACTTAGCCAAGCAGCTCTTGTGTAAGAAAGAATAATACCAATGGTAAATAGTCCTATGATTGAAAGTGTAATGATTTTAAATAAAAAAATAAAGAGAATAGGAAAATACATTGCCAACACAGCTCCATAAGAAGTATGATCTCTATAAAAAGGCCACATTACCCAATGAGATGCTTTTTCATCGAAACTATAAAGCGATAATCGAATAACACTATAAATGATTACACCAATTAACGGGATAATGTAAGCCCAAAAGTATGTTTTGTAACTACTAAATTTAGCGAACAATTGAGTGGTTATAAAGTAAAAGCAAATAATAAACCAGAGTTTAGCCACAAAAAATTTAAAAGAAACAATGGGCATCGTACTTGTTATTGATGTTATGAAAATCCATAGTAAGTAAACTACAATTGCAATAGTAACAGGGTGTTTAGTTATTTTTTTATCGTAAGATTTGTGATAGATAAGTTTGAATAAAAATAGCAACATCACACCAAACATTAGCGGGTCGGTAGGAAGAGACATACCAATACCACCGTGTCCGCCTATTTCTAAAACAAATGAGAGGGGTGTGAAAAAAATGATAAACCACATCAATTTATCAATTTTAAAAAAAGCCATAAAAATTAATGCAACTGCCAATGGAAGCAGTGCTAAATAATAAAAATTGATGTAAAACAAATAGCTATTGAGTGCTATAAATAGGAAACTAGCAAGATAAATCCAGTATGCATTAAGTATTCGAATCACAAATGAATTGTTTTTACGCTTGTTCAGAGAGTTTAAGTTTAGAGATACTGTCTTTTAATAATAAAAAAACAAAAGCGAGCAAGAATGCAGACATAGTTGAAATTAAAACAATGATCATTCTTTTTGGAGCGTGTTTTTTATCAGCAGGAGTGGCGTAATCAATGACAAATTTAGAAGATACATTGGTGCTGATATCTACTTTTATTTCATCTAATTTAAGTGCCAACGAATAAAGTTGTTTTTGTTCAGTGAAAAGTTTGTCTCTAAAATAAATAAATTTATCTCCATGGTTAGAAAAAACAGCTAATCTCTTTTCTAATTCTTTTATTGCGTTTGTTTTATTTTCTAGTATAGCTATAGAAAGTTGTTCTGTATATCTTTCAACTTGTGAGTCAAATTCATTTATGCCAAGAATTCGTAATAAAGTTAAACTATCTTGAAGTGCTTTTACTAATTCTGCTTTTTGGTTATATTCTGTTTCAATTGTATGTACTGCATTAAGAGCAACTTGATTTTTTATTTCTTTGGTAACGGTATCAAGCAGGTTGGCAATTTCATTGGCTATTTTTGCTGCCATTTCGGGCGAATAATCCAACACATTAATTTCTATGGCTGAAAATTTTGTGATATTAAAAGTTACATTTCCTTGAAAAGATTCTTTTAAATCGGTTTTCCATTTGGACTGAGTAGTATCAATTCCGTAATATTCAATAAGATTTAGGTTTCTTATTGTTTGGTTTCTAATTTTGTCTGATAAAAGAATTTGAAACATTTGCTCCGCTTCTTCTTTTTCTCCAAATTTTAATAAGTCTTCTTTTGCAGGATCGCGAGAAATTAATGTTTTTGATACAGAATTTATTGTACCTGGAAATAACGTAACTGTTGATTGATACGTTTCCTTAATGAGAAATGAAGTTATAGCAGAAATAATAAAAGCGGCTATACTTATTATAAGTAAAGGCTTTCTCCACTTATACATTAATACCAATAGGTTTTGATTGTTTAAAAAATCAACTTGTTTTTTTGAATTCAATGCTATTTTGTTTTAAATTTATTTTAAGAACATCAAAAATACCAATTTTTTTAGTTTAGGAGTATAGAGTTTGGAAATTAGAAATTAGTGATTCACACATCAATTTGTTTCTCGCAGAACTTGCCCCGACTTTTCGGGGGTACACAGATTACAGCAGAATTTCATCCTCACATACACATATTCTCACATTGCAATATTGAAATCAACAAAGGAACTCAGTTCTTCGATATTAAAATATTTCCCTGTCCATCTTTTTTTTAGGACACCATTTTCTAAGTAATATATTGCAGGCAATGTGCCTCCGCTATAATTAAAAAAAAGTTCATCTTTCATCCAAATTATAGGGTAGTTGAGTGATGTTTTTGCAATAAAATTAGTTAATGAACTTTCTTTTTTTGTAGCAATAATTACAATAATATTTTTTATTTGCTTTTTATTATTAAGTGTTCCAAATTTGTAAGCTGCACTTTCGCAATGCGGACATGAAGTACTGAAAAATACAAGAATATTGTTTCCTTCATCAAAATTGATGGTTTTATTTTCTAGATAAGTTGCGGGCAACCCAGACCAATCAATTTTTTGATTTAATGGAGTGGCTTGCACATTTTGAAGCCCAACTTTATTAATTAAAAATGGAAGAGAGAATGAAATAAGTAAAAATAAAAGAGGTAGAAATTTCAAACCCCAAGCGTAATAAGTTCTTTTAATAAATAAGAGAATAGTAATTAGAATTAAATTTTTTATGATGGAGGAAATGGGAGACAGGCTAAACCAATTTCCAAAACAGCCGCAATCAATGTCATTACCTTCGGAATACAGTAAAAAGATTAGATAAATTGTAAATAAAATAAGGAGTGTTTGAGTGGAAATGTAAATAAAATTTCTAAGCCAAAAATTAAAAGTAATACATAAGCCCAAAAATATTTCTATTCCTATAATTACTCTTGCTAAAAATGGAACAAAAAACCAATTGGTAATACTCAGGTTAACTAATGTAGCTTCAAAAGGTTCAATAGGAAAAAGTTTGCTTATTCCTGAAAAAATAAAAAACAAGCCAATTAATATTCTAATGATAGTATTTAATATAGACATAATGTTAAAACAAAAAAATCTTTAGATGTTTAATCTAAAGATTTTTTGATTAAATAATATTACTCAACTTTACAATCTTGACCTAATGCTTTTAAATCATTACAAGCATCATTAACATCGCAATCACAACCGTCTTCAGTAATTGGAGCAGCTCCAACGCATTTACACTCTTCGTTTTTACTGCAAGAGGAAAAACTATAAGCACTTACTATTAAAGTTGTCATAAAAATAATTTTTTTCATTTTGAATGGGTTTAAAATTTAAGCAAATATAATTTTTTTAAACAAAAAAACCATTCAGGATGGAATGGTTTTTTTGTTTAGGTTGTTAATTAGAGGTTAATTAATAGCCGATTGAAATTCAGCATCATCTCTGTATTTAATAAATTCAGCATCATCTTTTGCTTTTGCTTTTAAAGAAGCATCTTTAGATGTAGCAGTTTTAAGGTTATTAACCAATGCACCTTTATCACCGCTTCTTGCTCCAGCAATTGCTTTAAGGTAATATGCCAATGCTTCGTCTTTGTCAGCAGAATTATCAATAGTTTGTCCGATTGAGTTGTTTCCATTTAATAAGTTTGCTAACGCAGCGTTAAATGAATTTACTCCAGAGAAGTTAGAAGTTGCAGCAACATAATCACCTTTAATAATGTTTATGATTCCTTTGTTTTCGTTTACTTCTTTCCCTGCACCAGCAGCTTTGTCATAATAAGTTAAAGCAGCATCTAAATTACCATTTAATCTTTCAATGATTCCTAAGTTGTTGTTTACAACTGGAGTGCTTTCAATAGCATTTGCTTTTTCAAACGCTGTTTTAGCGTCAGCTAATTTGTTTTGAGCAACATAGATATAACCAACATTGTTCGGTCCTCTCCAATCGTTAGGGAATTTTTTCACAAAACTTTTGTAGATAGATTCTTTTTTAGCTAAATCATTGTATAATGTAGCTGCATAAAGCATTTGTTCAGCATCTAATGAATCAATTTTTGTATCAACTAATGTTTTGATTTCATCATCGGTTAAGTTGTGGTGTTTCATCACTAAATTAACTTGAGATCTTCTAAGTTTTGGAAGCACTTTATTAGCAACTTCTTTGTAGGTAGCAGCTAAGTTTTTAATTTCTTCCTCTCTTTTGTTTAAATCAGAATATTGTTCCAACACTCTAATTATTAATTCTTTGTCTTTAATGTCAGAAGCTTGCATCAATGTTTTAAAACCAGCCCAATCTTCTCCTTTACCTGTTTCTTTACTAAATCCTTCTGGAATTTCAATTTTGTTTTGTTTTAATAAAGCAATCATAGCTTTACCAGCTGAAGCAGCTCTTTCATTAGCTAAGTTTTCATTTTTGCTGATTTCACCTTCAGGAGAAGCATACGCATCAATAACTAAACTGTTAAATTCCATTTTAACATCTTTTTTCCAAGTTGCAAAATTTTTCTGCAAGTCTTTTATGTCTTTATCAGTCATTTCAGAACCTCTAACAACAGAATTGTTTACTAAATAATGAATTTCAACATTGTTGTTTACTAAGTTGAATTTTTCAAATTTATCAGCACCTAATATTGCTTTGTCGGAAGCCATTACCAATTTAGGAGTAATTATGGTTCCATCAGCAACTTTTCTTGGATCTAAATCTTTTGTTTTTGTTTTGTATGCACCAGTAGCTCTTAATTCTAATGTAGCTTTTTGCATTCCATCTTTGTAAGGAATTTTTGCTGTATGAGAAAAACTACCCCCTTTTTCAAAGTTAATTGTTGTTCCTTCGGCTTCAGAAGCCTCTCCTTTTAATTTAAAAGGTTTAAATTCTTCTGTTCCACCATTATAAACAATAACAGGAGTAATTGTAGCAGATACTTTTTTATTAAAGTATTTTGTTTTGTTTAGTTTTAAATTAAGTTGCAATATTAACTAATGTTTTTCACAAAAAAAAAACTATATTACATATTCTTAATTATTTTTTTTGACATTTAAGATGTCTTTGCAATTTTTTTCTAAATTTTCAATTGTTTTTTTTAAAACTGGATGAACCAATTCAGGGAAAATTTCTACCAAAGGAATTAATATGAATTTTCTGTTGGCTATTTGAGGGTGTGGAATTTCTAAATTAGGAAGGTTTATTGTTTCGTTATTGTAAAACAAAATATCGATATCTATAATTCTTTCTTTCCATCTGTTTTTATCTGTTCTAACTCTTCCTAAATGTTTTTCAATTTCCATACATTTATTTAATAATTCTATTGGAAATAAATTAGTTGTAACTAGTATTACTTGGTTTAAAAAATCTGATTGATTTGTTTCACCCCAAGCAGCGGTCTTATATAAAGAGGAAGATTTGCTTATTAAACCAATATTTTTTTCAATTAATTGTTTGGTTTCTATAAATGTTTGAATCACATCGCCTTGATTACCTCCTAAGGACAAAATAACTTGATTTGATTTATTTTTTCCGTTCATCATTAATCAATACCATTAGTGTATAATCTGTTCTGTTTTATTGTTGTTGTAATTACATTTGCTGATGGATTACAGTTTACAAAACTAATAAACAATAATATCAACTAAAACAAAAACAAAATGAAACAATTTTTTAAATTTATGTTTGCTTCCATTGCTGGAATGATAGTAATGGGATTAATTTCTATAGTTATACTAATAGGAATAATTAGTAGTTTATCCTCAACAGAGGAATCTACAAAAGTAAAAGATAATTCGGTTTTACATTTAACCTTGTCGGACCCTATTCCTGATAGAACACCAGAAAATCCGTTCCACAACTTTAGTTTTTCAAATATGGAGCCTGATTTTTCTTTAGGCTTAGATAGAT
>PHDR01000117.1 GCA_002841035.1 Bacteroidetes bacterium HGW-Bacteroidetes-12
AACATCTTCTTGCCCTCCAAACCAACCCTGGGTTTCTTATGCTTGTGGTATTTGTAACCCTGCTATTAATCATATTTATACAACAGGGCGAGTTGAAGGAAAATCCGATTTTAGTTTTAAATTTGGGTACATTGAGGCTCGAATTAAACTTAGTGATTTAAAAAGAACTATTCCTGCATTTTGGACTTTTAACGCTTTTCCTGACCCATATAACGAAATTGATATTTTTGAAATGACACCTGGTATGAATCCTAATGATTGTGATAATGGTAACCAAACAGGAGTTATAGCTCACAACAAGAATATTATGACCTCAAATATACACTTATCTGCTAATGGTTTAGGTTGTAACGAACCTTATTTTAAGCCAACATATATAAACGATTATACCCAATGGCATACTTACGCCATAGAATGGTCTCCATCAAAAATGATATGGTATGTGGATAATAGTGTGGTGAGAATTGCTTTGAATCCTGGAATAATATACCCACAATCTGTCATCTTTAGCATACCACCATTAGATAGTATAGCATTACTTAATAATTTGTTTTTGCCAGTTCATATGCTAGTTGATTATGTTAAAGTTTACCAAAAACAAGAAGATTGTGCCAACTTAATCAATGTATGTAATTATAATTTTGCAACCCACGATAATCAAGTAAAAAACAGTATTACTATCGGAGACAATGGATGCAATAACAGTGTTGCTGTTGGAAGTAATACCACAATAAGAGCATCTGAATTTATAACACTAAATGGAGAAGTTACGTTGCCATTAGGTTCAGAATTTTATGCCGATGCCAATGGAGAATGTGCTACTGCATTAGATATGCGTTGCTCACAAATTTTTAATCCTTGTTTTTTTATTTTTTCTAATTACGACAATCAAGTAAAGCAACTCATCGCACTTGGAGGAAATAATTGTACAATCAACATTACCTCATCTTCCAACCTCACATTGCAAGCCACTGAGTCAATAACCTTAGATGCAGGTGTTACCATAATGCCTCAATCTGGCAAATCTGTTGTAGTAGAAATTAAAAATTGTCCACAATGAAAAAAGTAATGGTTATATCGCTTGTTTTAATTGTTGCCCTATTGTGCGAGAAAATCCCTTTCGATTATCGTAATAAATATGTTGGTGATTATATATTTACAAAACGATATCATTTTTTCTATCCGCCTAATAATACCATAGATACTACTTATTCTGATGTTATTGAAGGATATGTTCGCCATGGAAAAGAATCCAATCAAATAGAACTATATTACGATAATTACATTAATTCTTTTGGTGAAAATGAAAAAAGCATCATTCAGGTAATTGTAACCCGAACTGGTGTTTTTGAAAATTACTCCAATCCTTCAGGAAAATTCATTAATTCAACTAATATAGAATTTACTTTTCCATCTAAAGCACTTGGTGGTATTGGCGGAACTACTTACACAGGGATAAAAAAGAATTAAACAACCAACTATCATGACAAAATTAAAATACATCATCATTGGATTTGTAAGTTTTCTTTGCTTATTTGCTTGCGAAAAACAACCTTTCGATTATCGCAATAAGTTTGTTGGGGATTATGAGTTTTATGAGAAAAGAATCAAATATACCAACATCCCTCCTAATTTTGGTATAATGGACACATCTTATGCAATAAGCATGAAAACTAAAGTTGTAAGAGGAGAAAACTCAAATGAAATTACATTTATATTTGATATATTTATTCTTCCTCGACCCGATTTAAAAGAAATAGTTAATGTAACTATTTATCCAAATAGCTCTATATCAGGAGAAGACGTAGGATATGGTATTCCAATGGGATTTATTAAAGAAGATTTAGTTGAACTTATCTTTTTTTTTAGAGGAGATACGAACGCTAATGTAAAAATTACTTACATCGGTAAAAAAATTAATTAACCAACTATCATGACAAAATTAAAATACATTGTTATTGGATTTGTGAACTTAATTTCCTTATTTGCTTGCGAAAAACAGCCTTTTGATTATCGCAATAAGTTTGTTGGGGATTATGAGGTAATAGAACAAATTACATTAATCATCATTGATTCTTGCACAGTTACCACTAAAACAATACTAAATACATACAATGGAAAAATAAAAAAAGACACAGCAAATACTGATTTAATTATAACATACAACAACAAAGAGATGAAAACTATAGCAACTACAAACCCTAATCGATTTAGGGTTGTATCTTCTACTTCTACAGAAGTTATTGGCTATTCGGCTATTTTTTCAATAGATAATAAAAAATTTAAATTGGACTATGGTACGAATGATCCAAATTTAGGTAATCCAGCTGTCGGCTGCCACACACGAATTAACAAAACTATAGCAACTACAGGAATTAAAAAATAACTAACCCAAAAACACAACTATCATGAAAGAACTAAGAAACATAAGTATAGTATTCATCATTTTATCAATTACGAATCAAGCATCATTTGGTCAATTTAAACTAACCAATCAAGGATTTACTGGTTTAGGAACAAACACGCCATGGTAACGTCTGCATGTCGCCAATGGCTCTGCAATAATAGCTAATAACGGTAGGTCGTTTAGAATTTATCCATGGGTTAGTGTAGCCATAGGCTCAAACTATGGCACAATTAGTTGTTGGGAAAAAGATAGTAAATGGAATCAGATAAACGCTAAAAAATTTTATAAAGTTTCTGATAGCAGCTTAAAAACAGAAATAGCATCCATTGACAATCCTATATTACTGATAAGTCAATTAAATGGAGTATATTTTAAATATAAAAACGATAGTGTTATTTTTCCTCAAAATACAATTATCCCTAATCAAGAAGAATATGATTACGGATTTATTGCACAAGATGTAGAACAAATACTTCCAGAGATAGTTTCCGAAACAGATTTTAATGCTAAAGCTGTTGATTATAATTCTATTACGCCTATTTTAGTAGAGGCATTTAAAGCACAAATGTTACTTATAGACACACTTTCTAATAAAATTGAACAATTAGAAGAACAAATTAATTCATGTTGCGGCAACGGATTAAGACAAGGAAATAATACTCCTCCTCCTATGAACGAAAATAATTTAACAACTAAATCTAAAGATGTTTTATATCAAAACAAGCCTAATCCATATAATGAAAGAACTAGCATAGATTATCAAATAGAAAGTGAATTTAGTAATGCTTTAATTATGATATTTAATCTACAAGGTACTTTACTTAAAAGTTTTCCTATTACAACTACAGGAAAAGGAAATATTTTCATTAATAATGGAGAATTCAAATCAGGAATGTATTTGTATTCATTAATTATAAATGATGTTGAGATAGATACAAAACGTATGATTGTTTCTGATTAATATATAATAATACTTCTATTATTTAGCTTATAAATACACTTATGAAAATTTTTCTATCAATTCTATTAAAGTTTATTTTTTTAACTAGTTTCTTAGCACAAAACACGTTAATTCCTGATGCAAATTTTGAGCAGGCATTAATTGATTTAGGGCATGACATGGGTGTGCCTGACGGAACTGTCCCTACGGCTAACATTGATACCATTAGTTCCATCTATCTTTACCAAAAAAACATCAATGATTTAACAGGAATAGAAGATTTTAGTGCCCTTACAGTTTTATATTGCTCTGATAATAATCTAACCAATTTGAATGTTTCCCAAAATGTGGCATTAATTCAATTGTATTGTACAGACAACAGTTTAGTAAACTTAGATGTTTCCCAAAATACAACATTAACTGGTTTATGGTGCGGTGGTAATCAACTCACTAATCTTATACTTAATAATAATTTGAATGCTTTGTTTTGTTTTGGTAATCAATTAACGAGTTTAAACCTATCTCAAAACACTAATTTAGAGTACTTTGATTGTGATAGTAACCAACTCACTTGTTTAAATATTAAAAATGGAAACAATACCAATATGCAATCTTTTTATGCTACAAATAATCCCAACTTAACTTGTATAGAGGTAGATAATGCTTCATGGTCTGCCACAAATTGGACAGATATAGATCCATCAGCCACATTTAGTACCAATTGCTCAAATCCATGTATAGTAAATATTAATCATCTAACTTCATTCTCTAACTTTTCGATATACCCCAATCCGACTAACGGTCTTATTAACATTGAATTCAACACCAATAAATCCTATTTTGAAATTGAAATATTTAGTCTTTTAGGAGGGTTGGTTTATGTAAACAAAGTGAATAGCTCAAAGCTAATAGTAAATTTATCCAACTATCCAAAAGGAATTTATTTGATGCGACTAAACTCCGAAAAAGAAAGTGTGGTGCAAAAAGTAGTGGTGGAGTAAGTTAAAAATACTTAGGAGTACTTATAAATACTTAGAAGTACTTAGGAGTTGGGCTTCTCCGTGTTCTCAGAATCTCTGTGGCAGGAAAAAGTATTTACTCCTAAACACCTTGCCATCTAAAGAAGTTTGTTTCAATAAGAATGGCATTAGTAGATTTTTCCTAATTTTATACAAAAAAATTAATGGAAATAACATCTGTCATCTTATTGTTTGTTGGGCTTATATTAGGCTTTGTTATTGGTTTTTTAGTTAAAAAAAATAATTCCTCAAGTGAAACAGGAAGTAGTATTGTTGACGAACTTCAACAAAAAATCACTGTTTTAAGTACAGAAAATGGTGCGTTAAACGGACGAATAGAAACTTCTCGGGAAGTTTTTAAAGCTCAAGAAGAAAAATTCATCGCCTTAGAAAATGAAAAAAACAAACTACTTTCTGATAATGCACGTTTGGAAAATGCCAATCAAAACATAGAAAATAAGCTCAAAGAACACAAAGGAGAATTAGAACAATTGCAAGAAAAATTTACTACAGAATTTTCCTTAATTGCCAATAAACTGCTCAAACAAAATGCTTCAGAATTTGCCGAAACCAACGAAAAACGGTTGAGTGAAATTCTAAACCCACTCAAAGAAAACATCAAGCAATTTGAACAAAAAGTAGATAACAACTACGAAAAAGAGTTTAAAGAACGAACTTCTTTAATTGAACAAATAAAATCGCTCGAAAAACTCAACATTCAAATGAGTGAAGAAGCTCAAAACCTCACAAGAGCACTAAAAGGAGACAATAAAGCACAAGGCAATTGGGGAGAACTCATTCTTGAAAAAGTGTTGGAAAGCTCTGGATTAATAAAAGATGAAGAATATTCCACCCAATATAGCACCACAGCAGAAGAAGGAAATAGAGTGCAACCCGATGTAATCATTAACTTACCCGAAAACAAACACATCATTATTGATGCAAAAGTTTCCTTAATAGCCTATCAAAACTACATAAATAGTGAAGTAGAAGAGGAAATTCAAAGTCATTTAAAAAACCATGTTCTTTCCGTAAAAAATCACATCAAAGGGTTAAGCGAAAAACACTACATCACTGCAAAAGGCATGGATACTCCTGATTTTGTATTACTTTTTATGCCTATAGAATCTTCTTTTGGCTTGGCTTTGAGAACAGACAATGAATTGTATCAATATGCTTGGGATAGAAAAGTAGTAATTGTTACTCCTTCCACACTATTGGCAACTTTGCGAACAGTTGCTTCCTTATGGAAACAAGAAAAACAAACAAAAAATGCATTAGAAATTGCTCGTCAAGCAGGAGCTCTCCATAATAAATTTGTGAGTTTTTTAGAAGATTTAGAACGTATAAAAAAAGGAATAGAACTCTCGAACGATGCTTATGATAAAGCATATAACAAACTAAAATCGGGCAAAGGAAATCTTATTGATGCAACTCAAAAATTAGAAAAATTAGGTATAAAAACGAAAAAACAACTTCCCGAAAACCTATTAACATTAAATGAAAATGAAGATGAAGAAATATAATTTATTTATAGCAATACTATCTCTTTTAATTATTGCTAGCTGTTCCTCTTCTCAAAAAACATCTAATAAAAATGTAGCTGGTATTTATATGCCAGGTTTAAATTTGATAGATCCTGAGATTATTGTTTTCCATAAAAACGATAGTATTTCTGAGCTTCATTTTAGAATAAATTCAGCTGATGTGCTTTATACTAAGAAGCGAGAAGATTCTACGTTTAGTGCTAATATACTTATTCAATATGAATTAACCGATGAAGAACTAAAAGCTGTAATAGACACTGCTTCGGTTAGTTTTAAAGACTATGGAGATAACAAACAAAAAAAATACCTAGATGGTGTAATAAAATTCAACACACAAACACTAAAATCTTACTCCTTAAAAATAACTTTTAATGATGTAAATCGTGATCAATTCATCAGAAAAACAGTACTTATCAATCGAAAAGACAACTACAACATCCAAAATTATTTAGTGATGGATACCAACAACAACGTCATATTTAAAAATCATTT
Source organism: Bacteroidetes bacterium HGW-Bacteroidetes-12 (assembly GCA_002841035.1). GTDB lineage: Bacteria > Bacteroidota > Bacteroidia > Flavobacteriales_E > Vicingaceae > BRH-c54. The sequence goes on from PHDR01000117.1 coordinate 6,406, forward strand.
TAACTCTAGAGACTATTTTGTCATTCAAAAAAACAGTTCTATTCCTGATTCTGTGATGGTTTTAAAATATTATAAATCAAATTTTCCAATAGCAAGACCTCCTTTTTCATCAGACGAAACACCTCAGGAACAACAAAATTTTTCTCCTGAATTTACAGAGGAACTAACATTTGATTCACTTTTTCAAATTTCCTACCAGATATCAGGAAAAGGTTTGTATAGTGTAAAACCTCAAAATTCAACTTCAGGGCCAACACTTTTTAATTTTCAAGAAAATTTTCCTGAAATAAAAACCGTTGAAAATATGGTTCCTCCGATGCGCTATATTTCAACCAAAAAAGAATATGATTTATTATTAGATAGTGAAAATCAAAAAAATGATATGGATAAATTTTGGAGAGAAATTGGTGGAAGTAATGATAGAGCAAGAACACTTATCCGAGAATATTTTAAACGTGTTGAAAGTGCTAATAATTACTTCACCTCATACATGGAAGGCTGGAAAACAGACAGAGGGATTATTTACATTATTTATGGTATTCCAAATATTGTTTATAAAAACAACAATTACGAAAATTGGATATATGGAGAAGAAAACAACATGATGTCTATGAGTTTTGTTTTTCATAAAGTAAACAACCCAATTACTGGAAACGATTATGTATTAAGTCGCTCACCTGTTTTTAAAAGCAGTTGGTTTAGGGCTGTGGATAGTTGGCGAAGCGGAAGGGTTTATTAAAAAAATATGATTTGCGAAGATTGATTTATTATTTTTGTTAGTTATAACATCGAAAACAGTAGAAATGTTGTTGAGTTTTAAATATTATATAAAAATAAATTAAAAATAGTTATGAATTACGAAGGTATTAATTTAAGAAATGCAACTCTCATAGATGTTAGAGAGCCTTTAGAGTTAGAAAATGATGGTAAAATTGCAAATGGAATCAACATTCCTTTAGGAACAATTGCATCAAAAATCGACTTTATTAAAACACTTAAAAGCCCAATTGTCTTATACTGCAGAACAGGGAACAGAAGCGGACAAGCGTTGGCTTATCTCGAAAATCAGGGAGTTGAAAATATTTATAATGGCGGTTCTTGGCAAGAAGTTGCTCATAAACTAGGTTAATTATTAAGCTGTTTATTTTTTGAGTAACGCTTCAATTTCTTCTGCATAATCAATAGAATCATCTAAATAAAAAGCGATTTCAGGTGTAATTCTTAGTTGCTTCCCAACTATTTTTCCTAATGCACCTCTAACCTCATTTACATGACTGTTTGCAATATTAATTCCATCTGTTGGCTCAATTTTTCCAAAAATACTTAGGTAAACTTTAGCAAAACTCAAATCGGGTGAAATACGAATTATGGTAACACTAACCATTGTTCCGGGAAACCATTCATTGGTATTTAATTGAAGAATGTTGCTTAGTTCTTTTTGTAAAAGTCTGGCAACTTTATTTTGTCTTATTGTACTCATAGAATGCAAAAGTATAGATTTGTGAGTTACTAAAATGATTTTAAGCATTTTTAACAACTAAGAAATTGTTTTTTAACATACTATGTTATATATTTGTGGTATTAATTAACCTAAAAACTAAAAATTATGACAAAAAAATTACTTTCTTTAACAACGTTATTTACTATTGGAGCTATTGCTCTTCATGCTCAAATA
>PHDR01000118.1 GCA_002841035.1 Bacteroidetes bacterium HGW-Bacteroidetes-12
TGCCATAGAAAGATAAGCTGGCATAGGCAAACCTCTTTCGTCTGTAACTTCAATGTCCATTTTTACTTTTTCTCTCGGCAAGTATTGTAACTTGTCCGTTTTTAAAAAAATGTTCAATTTTTTATCTTTATTTACAAAAACCAAACGTTCAGCTCTTTCAATGTTTTTAGAATCAAAAAGTGTGATTTGAGCTACTCCCATAGGGAAATCTTTGGTAGGAATTTCTATTTCATTTTTTCCTCTGGCAATGTTTATCTCGGTAGCAAAATACATTTCTCCTCTTACTTGAGCAGCCAACGACATGGTTTCTGTTTCTGTAGATTGAATGGTAATTGCCAATTTTTCTTTTTCGGAATTATTTACATGTATCGTCCAACCTCTTTTTAAACTTTTAGGCAGACTATATTTTTTATTAATTCCTTTGGGATGAGTAATTACTGCATAATACGTTTTCCCAATTTTAGATTCCAACTCAAAAGCACCCATTCCATTATGAAAACTTTCAAAATTGACAATAGTATTGCCTTCATTATCTTTAATTACCCCTTTAATATCAGCAGGTTTACCAAATTCATTCAATGCTTTAAAAGCCATTTTAGAAATTAATCCATCTACTAAATCTCCACCTTCTGGATAAAAACCTAATTCAATGTTTCCCAATGTAATTGGTACAGAGCGTGAAATGCTTTCTGTTCTTCCTTCATAATCTATCATCACATTTAACAAGCCATCATTGGTTGTTAATTCATTGGGCAACTGAAATTTCACATACGCCAATCCTTCATTGTCGCTTGTTAATTTACTTTCAGTAAGTTTCTGCCCGTTTAATTGCACTATATATTTCACTCCATAATTTGATAATGGTTGATTTTCTAAAGTTTGTAAATCTACTTTACTCACTACTTCGTCCCCTGGTCCGTAAGCTTTTTTCAAAAATTCCATTTTCATTTTTAAGCGAGGCAACACCACTTTTTGCACCTGAATTTCTTTCTCAAAAAAGTCGTTGGTATTTTTTTGCCAGTTGGTATAAGCTTTTACTTTATAAATTCCGCCCATCACATTTTCTTCCAATAAAAAATCGGCATTGGTTTTTCCTTTACGAGCTATTAATTGATGTTTTTGAGCTACATTTCCTTTTGGGTCGATAAGCTCTACATATAAAATATCACTTTTATAGGAAGCCTTCATGCTTGAAGCATTTCTAACAAAAGCACTCAACCAGATGGTTTCTCCAGGTTTGTAAAGTGGCTTATCTAATTGCACATACACCCTGTCTTCAGGAACAGATTGGTTGTACTTATCTAATTTTACTTTTAAAGATTGTAAAAATTCATTCATTTTTAAATCACCATTTACACTAATGGTAATAAATGAACCAAAAGCAGCTACAATTGCAATAACTGCTATTAAATTTTTGATGGATTTAATTTTTAGATTTTTCATAACGATATTTTTTTTGTTGTTTTTAAATGATTTTCCCTTTGGATGCAACAAAAAAATATATTCCATAAATGAGTCCATTCTAAAAAGTCAAAAAAATAAAAAATGCCACTAAGTCACTAATACACACAAAGAACTGAATTGCAATGTTTTAAACACTATGTTACTTTGAGCCTTTGTGTCTTAGTGGCAAAGAAATAACTATTTAGACAGCACTCACAAATAATAAATTGTATTTTTGGTGTATGAGATTTTTAAAACACCTTATACTTGTTTTTTTAATAATAGCTACCAATTTCATTGTGGCTCAAGAAAATAAACTTCAACAATTGGCTGTTTCTTCTGCAACACACAGCAAACAAGCTTCGTTTTTCATATCACAAAACATAACCGAAGAAAATACTTCTGCTGATTTATTAAAAAATTACAATGATGCACTAATTGCTTGCGAAAAAGCAATAATTTTTAGTGATAGTGCAATCAACAACATAAATGATAGTTCATTTTCTGAAAAAGCAGCTAAAATAGCACTCAAAAACGCACAAAAAAATCAAGAAAAAACCATTGTCATTTTAGAAGAACTTACTGCGTTGAGTGAAGAATTTATAAATCAATATTCACCAAAAGAAGCATTGTATTTTATTAACAATGCCATTGTGGATGCATACCAAGCTTCTTTAGAACTGAACGATGGTCATATTCTTCCAACCATTTCATCTTCGCCTAACCAAAAAATTGAAGAAGCCACACCTGTTGTAGAAAAAGCGCCTGAATTGATTTATAAAGTTCAACTTGGTTTATTTAGAAAAAAAATTGAAGCTGATTATTTTGGTACTAATTTTACTGTAATGTTTGAAGAAGTTGAAATAGGCGTTTGGCGGTATTCAATAGATGGGTTTACCACTTACGATTCTGCAACAAAAGCAAAAAAAATCATAAAAGAAAAAGGGTATGATGCTTTTATTGTACCTATGCTCAATGGAGAAAAAATAGCCATCGAAAAAGCATTATCAATAGAAAAGCAAACAAGGTAAAAAACAAATAATAGGTTTTGTTAAAAAGAATCTTGCATAAATTAGATTCTTTTTTTTTGATTTATTAACTTCGTCATCTAATTAAAAACAAAAAGATATTAAATTATGAGTTTATCAATAAAAGGAAAATTAGCTTCAATATTAGAAGCCGAATCTGGCACAAGCAAAGCAGGAAAAGAATGGAGAAAACAAAGTTTTGTTATTGACAATGGAGATCAATTTAACCCAAATGTATGTTTTAGTTTATTTGGGCAAGACAAAATTGCTATGTTAGACAACTTTAGTATAGGTCAAGAAATAGAAGTTGCTTTCAACCTTTCTTCACGAGAATTTAATGGAAAATGGTACCACAACTTGGATGCTTGGAAAATTTCTATAATTGGAAGTGAATCAACGAGTTCTCAACCTCAAGCTGTTTCTGCACCAAGCATTTCTGATGCTCCGGAAGAAGGAGATGATTTACCTTTCTAAATAGCATAACTTAACCATATAAAACAGACGCTTCATAATTTGTTGCGTCTGTTTTTATTTTTTCTAAGGAGAGCCTCACAAAAAATGTTAGAAACCAATACTATTATTGACGCTGATGAAGCTGATTATTTATATGTAAGCTTATCTCAACTGCCTAATGCTGGCAATGGATTATTTACCGCAATAGACATTTATAAAGATGAAGTTATTTCCATTTTTAAAGGACGAATTTTAACAGAGTCCCAAATAAAACATCGTGTTGAAGAAAGAAAAGACAACTATTTTATTAGTTTACTTGATGGAACTATTATGGATTCTATGAGTGTTGATTGTTTTGCAAAATATGCCAATGATGTTAAAGGTACTTTAACTACAAAACTCAACAACAATTCAAAAATAACTATCAATGATAACAATGACATTTGCCTCATAGCTACTCGAAAAATTAAATCAGGCGAAGAGTTATTTTGTAGTTATGGAACAAGGTATTGGAAAAAGCACACACCTGCTTGATGAATTACTATTTTTAAATTAACATTCCCACAATTACAGCAGTAAACAATGAGGCTAATGTACCTCCTATTAATGCTTGAAAACCAAATTTTGCTAAGGTTGCTTTTTTGTTTGGTGCCAACGCTCCAATTCCTCCTATCTGAATACCTATAGAAGCAACATTAGCAAAGCCACACAAAATATAGGTGGACATAATGATTGATTTTTCTTCGACAAACCTACCTGCTGTTTTTAATTCTCCAAGAGAAACATAAGCTACAAACTCATTTAAAATTGTTTTTTCACCCAACAATTGTCCTACCAATACCATATCTTCTTTGCAAACTCCCATAAGCCAAGTAAGTGGAGCAAACAAATAACCTAACAAAAATTGAAAAGTCAGTCCATCGTATCCAGTATTATTAGCAATAATTGGATTCAGAGAGGTCCAATCTCCAATTTTGAATAAGATGTAATTTCCCATAGCCATTAAAGCAATAAACACCAACAACATTCCTGCTACATTTACGGCTAATTTAATTCCATCTGTTGTTCCATTAGCAATGGCTTCTAAGGCATTTGCACCTATTTTTTCTTTGGGAACTTCTAATCGTTCGTCCACTTTTTCAGTTTGTGGAACCAATATTTTTGCGGCTACAACTGCTGCGGGTGCTGACATTACAGATGCTGCTAATAAATGTTTTGCAAAATAAATTTGTTGTGCTTCATCTGTGCCTCCCAAAAAACCAATATAAGCTGCTAATACACCTCCTGCAATAGTTGCCATTCCTCCACTCATCAAACACATCAATTCTGAATCGGTCATTTTTCCTAAATAGGGTTTCACCAAAAGTGGTGCTTCGGTTTGACCTAAAAAAATGTTTCCTGCTGCGGCTAAGCTTTCAGCACCTGAAAGTCGCATGGCTTTTTTCATTACCCAAGCAAAACCATAAACTATTTTTTGTAAAATACCCCAGTAATAAAGTAAACTGGTTAGTGCAGAAAAAAAGATAACAGTAGGGAGAACCATTATCACAAAATTGACTAACGAAGATTCTATGTATCCCGAATCAAAGTTTTTAAAAAGAAAAAGTGTTCCTTGCTGTGTGAAGCCTATTACTTTTGTAAATGCTTTACTCGCTATTTCGAAACCAGAAGCAACAAAATCTACTTTTAATACAAGTAGTGCAAAAACAAGTTGTATGAGTAATCCTTTACCAACCAACTTCCAATCAATGGCTTTTCTATTGTTGCTAAAAAGCCATGCTATTGCAATAAGCGAGACCATTCCTATGGCTCCTTTATAAAGAGAAGTGAAAGTTATTATTGCAATCATTTACATATTAATTAGAGTCTGTCCATAGAGTAAGTGTCTATCTTTAAAGTCAAGAGACTGAACTATAATGTTCGAGTTCAAGGCTTGCGAAATTTTTAATTGTAAGGAGTTTACTTTTGTAAATGACTGCAATTAAAAATGGGCATAACGCAGAAATCGGACATTATAGACAGCCTCTAATTAGCATTTCGTTTGTCAATCTCTAGCTTTATTTTAGAAGCCTCCTCATAATTTTCTCTTTCAATAGCTTCTTGTAAAATTTTATTTAATTCAGAAATAGACATTTCTTCATAACTCAAGGATGTAACATTCTGATCTTCTTTTAATTCACCTTCTATCTGCTCCAATTCACTCTCAACATCTTTTGATAAGTGCCCTTCTTCTAAAATAATTCCAGCATTGGATAAAATAAACTCATAGGTATAAATTGGGCATTTAAAACGAACCGCCAACGCAATAGCATCAGAAGTTCTTGTGTCAACTTCAATTATTTTATCACCTTGCTGAGAAATAAGTTTGGCATAGAAAATACCTTCAACCAAATTATAAATTATTACTTCATTTACTTGGATTTCATAAGAATCGGCTAAACTTTTAAACAAATCGTGTGTTAAAGGTCTGCTTGGAGTCATTGCTTCTAACTCAATAGCAATGGCTTGGGCTTCAAAACCACCTATAATTATAGGCAATCTTCGTTTTGTTCCTGTTTTTTCTCCCAATACCAAAGCATAAGCTCCTGTTTGTGTTTGACTGTATGAAAGTCCTATAATTTCTAACTCTATCTTATCCATTCAACTAAAAAATAATAAGAGAAAAATTAATTAATTTTCCTCTTATTTAGTTTAAATCTATTATGCTTTTATTTTTTTAACTGCTTCAATTAATTTAGGAACAACTTGAAAAGCGTCTCCAACTATCCCATAATCAGCAGCTTTAAAAAATGGAGCTTCAGGGTCTGTGTTAATAACAACAATTACTTTACTACCATTAACGCCTGCCAAGTGTTGAATAGCTCCAGAAATACCTATGGCAAAATATAAATTAGGTCTAATTGCCAATCCTGTTTGTCCAACATGTTCGTGATGAGGTCTCCAACCAATGTCGGCAACTGGTCTTGAACAAGCTGTTGCTGCTCCAAGTTCTTTGGCTAATTCTTCTATCATTCCCCAATTTTCAGGTCCTTTTAGTCCTCTTCCTGCCGAAACTACAATGTCGGCTTCTGTTAGCGACAGTTCGTTTGATGCTTTTTTAACTTCTTTAACCGTTAATCGAGTTGAGGTAATCTCGCAAGAAAAGTTTTCAACAGCACAATTTCCGTTTGTTATAGCTTTATCAACCGAATTTGGTAAAACCGAAATAATTTTGATAGGTGTTTTTACTTCAACATTAGCGAATGCTTTTCCCGAAAAAACGGCTTTTTTTACTGTATTTCCTTCTGGAAGAGCTATTGCACCTGAAACCAATCCTGCATCAAGTTTGGCTGCTAAAATTGGAGCAACTGCTTTTCCTGAATAATCGTGTGCAAGAACTATGGTTGTTGCGTTTATTTTTTTTGCTGCTTGAATGATGACTTGGGCTATTTTTTGTGGGTCAAAATTGCTTAACGAAGCATCATTGCAGTGAAGTGCATTGGCTATTCCATAGTTTCCTAACGATGCAATATCGTTGGTGTTTCCTACAACTATTGCTGTTGCGGTTATTCCTTCTTTTTTAGCTATTAAAGCACCGTAATTGGCTGCTTCAAAGGCATTTTTTGTTAATGTTCCGCTGTTGGAATCTGTATATATTAAAACTGACATAAAGTTTAATGTATTAATAGTTTAATGTAACAATTTGATTAATTTATTATAAATTGCTACATTTTAAAATTGTTTAATTATTTATATTGCCTTAGCTTCGTTGCGTAATAAGTTTACTAATTCTTCAACATTATCAGCATCAACATATTTGCAACCTGTTTTGGCTGCTGGCAATAAAAATGATTTAATTTCGGTTGAGTTGGTTGCTTCAAAAGCAGGAACTACATTTAATGGTTTTGTTCTGGCTGCCATAATTCCTCGCATATTAGGGATTCGAGCTTCTGCCATTCCTTTAGCTGCACTTAACACAAATGGCAAAGAAGTTTCAATTATTTCAACTCCTCCTTCAATTTCTCTTTCAATGGTTGCTGTGGTTCCACTCATAGTTAATTTTGATGCTAATGAAACATAAGGAACATCGAGCAATGCAGCCACCATACCTCCTACCTGAGAACCATTGTAATCTATGGTTTCTTTTCCTAGCAATATCATATCGGCACCGTTAGCTTTTACGTATCCTGCAATTTGTTTTGCAACATAAAGTGCATCAGCTGTTTGTGCATCTATTCTCACTGCATCATCTGCTCCTATTGCCAATGCTTTTCTAATAATAGCATCGTTTTCAGCACCGCCAACATTAAGCACGGTAACATTTCCACCATTTGCTTCTTTTAATTCTAAGGCTCTAACCAGAGCATACCACTCATCATAAGGATTTACAATAAACTGAACGCCAGCCTCATCAAATTGGGAGTTATTATCCTTAAATGCAATTTTAGAGGTGGTATCAGGAGCTTTACTAATACATACTATTATTTTCATTTGTTATATTTTATATATCTAAATTTTAGAGTTACGAAAGTAAGCATAATGAATTTAAAATAAAATAACTTATTTATAAAATAATTAAAATTGTCCAAAAAAAAAAAAAATAGGTTGTCTTTTAGACAACCTATTTTAAAAATTTATTTTTTAAAAACTACCTAGCAACACTAGTCTTGCCTGTTAATTTTTCTCCACTTTCTGAAATAATTTCATAAAAATATATCCCATTTTCTAAAAGCGAAACATCAATATTAGTTAATGAATTAGTAAGCTTTTTTTCCATTATCAACTCACCCAAAACTTGGTAAATGGTTAATGTATAAATTCCTTTAGCATCTTCAATTGATACAGTTAATTTATCACTAACAGGATTTGGGAAAATTTCAATTTTGTTACTTATCTCTTTAGCGTTTACTTTAATTCCCTTAAAAATATCTTCAACAATCAAACTTTCACGAGCAGCAGAATTAGTAACACTAGCTTTAATAGCTTTAGCTACTTGAATGTGATGCACACTTTTGTTTGTTAGTTCAAAGGTTTCATTATTAATAGATGTTCCAAACCAACTGTTAGTAATAGAATCTTTTTCTATA
>PHDR01000119.1 GCA_002841035.1 Bacteroidetes bacterium HGW-Bacteroidetes-12
CTAAAGAATAGTAAAAATGCTTAAAAGCAAACATATTCTTCTTGGTATTTCAGGCGGAATTGCTGCTTATAAAACACCCTTACTTGTTCGTTTATTAATAAAAAATGGAGCAACTGTAAAGGTTATCCTAACTCCTTCTGCAGTTGATTTTGTTACACCACTAACTTTAGCAACTGTTTCTAAGAATGAAGTATTTATTGAATTTTTTAATAAAGAAACAGGCGTTTGGAACAACCATGTTGAATTAGCACTTTGGGCCGATTTATTTATTGTTGCTCCAGCAACAGCAAACACCATTGCTAAAATGGCAAATGGAATTTGTGATAACTTATTGTTAGCAACTTATTTTTCTGCTAAAAGCCAAGTTATGATTGCCCCAGCAATGGATGTTGATATGTTTCAACATCCAACATTAAAAGCAAACTTAGTTAAATTAAACGCTTTTGGAAATACCATTTTGCCCTCACCAAAAGGAGAGTTAGCTAGTGGGATTGATGCCGAAGGAAGAATGAGTGAACCTGAGTTTATTTATAACAATGTACTAGATTTCTTTAATACAGCTCAAGTTTTAAAAAAAAAAAGAGTACTCATAACAGCAGGTCCAACCATAGAAAAAATTGATCCAGTTCGTTTTATCAGTAACTTTTCTACAGGAAAAATGGGTGTAGAGTTAGCCAACAGAGCTGCTCAACTAGGAGCCGATGTTGATTTAATAATAGGACCAACAAATTTAACAACACCATCTTCGATTAATCGAATAAACGTATTATCCGCTCAAGAAATGTATGATGAAGTTCATAAAAAAGTAGTTTCGGCAGATATTATTATCATGGCTGCAGCTGTTGCCGATTTTACACCTAAACTTAAATCAACAACCAAAATAAAAAAAACAACTCAAAAAGAAAATATATTATCTAATTTAGAGTTAGTTCCAACAAAAGATATTTTAACTTCTGTTGGGAATATTAAAACAAAAAAACAACTATTGGTTGGATTTGCATTGGAAACAGACAATGAGCTTAAAAATGCAAAAGATAAATTGAAAAGAAAAAAATTAGATTATATTGTTTTAAATTCGTTGAATGATAGCGGTGCAGGTTTTGAATATGAAACCAATAAAATAACTATTATTGGAAAAAACAATATTGAAAAATCATTTTCTTTAAAATCAAAAACGGAAGTGGCTAAAGATATTTTTGAAACAATACTTAATTAGTGTCTGAGTTAGAATGTCCGATTTCTTCGTTATTATCAATCTCGAACATTCAACTCAAACGCTCAATTTTATGGGCAAATTCTAATTAGAGTCTGTCTTTTTAGTCAAGAGATAGAACTCTAAAGACAGAGTCTAATTGATAAAAGTTATTATGGAACAATTGTTATTAACGATAAAAAAAATAAGTTTTTTAATACTGCTTTTAATGGGTAGCATATTTTCTTTTGCTCAAGAACTTAATTGTAGTGTACAAATAAATTCATCTCAAGTTCAAGCCACAGATAAAAGTGTTTTTGATGCGATGCAAAAGAATATTTTTGAGTTTATGAATAGTCTGAAATGGACAAATAACATTTATCAACCCAATGAACGAATAGAGTGCTCCATACTAATTAATGTGAATGAACAGTCATCACCAACTACGTTTAAAGCTTCCATACAGGTTCAATCCAGAAGACCTATTTTTAATAGTTCTTATAATTCAACATTACTCAATCACATTGATAAAGAATTTGATTTTACATTTAATGAGTTTGATAATTTACAATATTCAGAAACATCTTTTCTAAACAATCTAACCTCTGTGTTGGCTTTTTATGCTTATGTTATTATCGGATTGGATTATGATACATATTCCTTAAAAGGAGGAACACCATACTTTATTGAAGCACAAAAAATTGTGTCAAATGCACAAGGAGCTAGAGAAGCAGGTTGGAAAGCTTTTGAAAGCAATGCAAACCGATATTGGATTATTCAAGACTTATTACATCCAACTCACGAACCGCTTCGCCAGTGTTATTATGAATATCACCGATTGGGATTTGATGTAATGGCAAAAGATGTTGCTGCAGGTAGAGTAGTGGTATTAGAAAGCCTGAAATTATTGGATAAAGTCTATAAAGCTAAACCAGGAGCATTTCAATTGCAATCTTTTTTTAATGCCAAAGCAGATGAAATTGTAAACTTATTTAAAGACGCATTAGTGAATGAAAAAAACGAGGTGCTTACATTGTTAGACAGAATTAATCCGATGAACGCAAGTAAGTATAAGGCAATTAAAAAGTAAAACAATACAAGGGATTAAAAACAACTATTACCTAGTTAAAAACTAATCAAACTTCAATCTTTTTTTCTACTAAAAACATGTATTTTTGAGTTGGAATTAAAAAACAATATTCATCATCAATTATGCTTCAATCTCTCCTCATTAAAAATTATGCTATTATCGAGCAACTTCAGCTTGATTTCAATAATGATTTTACAGTTATTACAGGTGAAACAGGAGCAGGGAAGTCTATTCTTTTAGGTGCATTATCACTCATTTTGGGACAAAGAGCAGACGTTTCAGTGTTGAATGATAAAACAAAAAAATGTGTGGTTGAAGGAAGTTTTATTATTAGTGAAACAAAATTTAGATCCTTCTTTGAACAACATGAATTGGATTTTGAAACGCCAACTGTTATCAGAAGAGAAATTAGTGATAATGGTAAATCTAGAGCTTTTATAAATGATACTCCAGTAAATCTTACTGCCACAAAAGAGCTTACAACAGCCCTCTTCGATATTCATTCTCAACATCAAACACTAGAATTAAATTCTTCCGATTTTCAGTTGGAAGTAATTGATTCCTTTGCTGCATTAATTGATGAAACAATTGCTTATCAGCAAGCATTCAAAAGCTATCAACAACTTAAAAGAGAATATGAACAACTAGTTAATAAAGAGGTTGCAGCAAAGAATGACATGGATTATCTTTTATTTCAAATCAATGAATTAGTAGAATTTAAACTACAACCCAATGAACAACAAGAAATAGAAGGTCAACTAGAAATTATTAACAATGCAGAACAAATTATTAATGCATTAGAACTTACCTCTAATCAACTTTTGGCATCTGAAGATAACATTGTTGGAAAGTTAACAACAATTACTTCGGCAATAGGCAAAATTGCACATTGTTCTGATGCATTTCAACAACTGCACGAACGATTAACATCAGCTCTTATAGAATTGAAAGACATTGCTGTTGAAACAGAAAATGAACTAACATCAATGGATGTTGATGTTTCTAAGTCCGAATATCTTAACAACAGATTAAATGCAATCTATTCATTAACCCAAAAACATCGATTACAAAATTCTGACGAACTTGTTGAACTTCAAAAGCAATTAGAACTTCAATTGTTAGAGATAAACTTAGCCGATGATAAAATTAAACAGCTTCAAACAGAGATAGAACAAACAAAAAAAGAGTTGTTAAAAGAGGCTACAATCATTTCCAATAAAAGAAAAGCTTGTTTTAAGGAATTAGAGGTAAATATTACATCTAATTTAACAGAATTAGGTATGAAAGATGCCATTTTTAAGGTAGATCAAACTACCAATAATCAGCTTACAGAAAAAGGAATAGATATAGTAGATTTTCTTTTTTCGGCAAATAAAGGATTTGCTCCAAAATCGTTAAGTAAAACAGCTTCAGGAGGAGAACTATCAAGGTTAATGTTAACTATAAAATCCATTTTAGCAAAAAACTCATCCATACAAACCATTGTTTTTGATGAAATAGATACAGGAGTTTCTGGTGATATTGCTTATAAAATGGCTTCTATTATGCAACAAATGAGCAAAAAAATACAAATTATAGCCATTACTCATTTGCCGCAAGTGGCAGCAAAAGGAAATACACATTTTAAAATTTACAAGGAAAATAATAAAGAAAAAACGCTCACATTAATGAAAAAATTATCGTTGGAAGATAGGGTAGATGAAATTGCCAAAATGTTGAGCGGAAAAGAACTTACCAATGCTGCAAAAGAAAACGCTAGAAACTTGTTGGCAATTGGTTAAAAATTAGACATACGATATAATTTATTACAATAAATTATAATTTATTTTAAACAATAACACTTTATTTTATTTATCTCACTATATTTGTGAACGAATAAAAAAATAAAGAAACAAACAGTATTATGTCTTATAACTTATTAAAAGGAAAAAAAGGAATCATCTTCGGAGCCTTAAACGATCAATCAATTGCATGGAAGGTAGCAGAAAGAGCTTACGAAGAAGGTGCTGAATTTATACTAACAAATGCTCCTGTAGCAATTAGAATGGGAGAATTGGATGCGTTGGCAAAAAAAACAAAATCAGACGTTATTCCAGCAGATGCCACTTCAATTGAAGACTTAGAAAAGTTGTTTGACGCTGCAATTAAAAAATTCGGTAAAATTGATTTTATCTTACATTCAATAGGAATGTCTATCAATGTTCGTAAAGGAATTCCTTATACCGAAAGCAATTATGAGTTCTACATGAAAGGAATGGATATTTCTTCCGTATCTTTCCATAAAGTTATGAAAGTAGCCATGCAAAAAGAAGTTATGAATGAATGGGGTTCTATTATCGCACTTTCTTACATTGCAGCACAACGTGTTTTCCCTAATTACAATGATATGTCAAATGCAAAAGCATTATTAGAATCAATTGCTCGTAATTTTGGTTATTATTTTGGTGAGAAAAACAAAGTAAGAGTTAATACCATTTCTCAATCTCCAACAGCAACTACAGCAGGAAGTGGAGTTGCTGGATTTGATTCTTTTATTAACTATGCTGAAGATATGTCGCCACTTGGAAATGCGAGTGCATTGGCTTGTGCCGATTATTGCGTATCTCTTTTTTCTGACTTAACTAAATATGTAACCATGCAGAATTTGTTTCACGATGGAGGTTTTTCTAGTGTTGGCGTGAGTCAAAAAGTAATGGATAGATTTGGTAAATAAATCAACAAAAAAAGAAAAAATCCCTACCTTGTAAAAGATTCATTTCTCCAAGAAATTTTTTAATGTCTTCCTGAAATTCTGCATTAGCAACAGTTATTATGCTTTGGTAATTTTTGTAATTATCAACTGTTTTATAATCAAGCATAAGCTGATTGTAAATGTGTTTTCCAATTTTTTTTGGATTATCACAAATCCAATCAAAAGGTATTTTTTTTTCAATTAGATGCTTAGCAATATTTTTTCCTTTTTTGCCTGCACCCCACAATATTAGTTTTTTAGATTTTTCATAATCAATAGCTAAAAAATGACTTATTTTTATGTTAATAAAACTACTGTCGGCATAGTGAGCATCATTTCGAGAGGTGCGTTCAGGGTAATCTCTCCAATAATGGAGTATTTCTTGACTAGGAATACATTTTAGGTTGTTTTTATAAAAACGAAAGGTTAAATCATAATCTTCTGGATAAATAGTAGAATTAAAACCGCCACAAACATCAAAATCTTCTCTATAAATCATCCAGCAAGGAGAAGCAACAACACATTCCTTATAAATATCAGAAAAGTTTGTTCCATTTTGGGTGAGTTCATTGAGCCATGTTTCATATCTTTTATATCCATCACCAAGAGGAGCAGCAGAAAAATAGTTAACTAATCCTAATGCTAAATGACTTTTTCCTGCGTGAAGTAACTGTTTTTTCTGGGTTGCTAATCTATTTGTAGCCATAATATCATCAGCATCCATACGGGTTAATAAATTCCCTGTACTTTTGGCATAACCCATTTGTAGTGCGTCAATAATCCCATTTCCTGAATTAGTTATCACTTTTATTCTATTGTCGTTTTTAGCAAAAGAAGTTAAAATTTCTTGCGTATTGTCGGTAGAATTATCATTTACAGCAAGTAACTCCCAATTTTTTTCAGTTTGGTTTATTATAGAATTTAGGGTTTCGGGTAAAAAATGGGCTGCGTTTTTTACGGGCATTATAATAGAAATTTTATTTTCCATTAGGGTGCCTGAAAAGCAGGGTTTACAACAAAATCAGTATCGGTAAGCGACAATAAAAATGCTTTTAAGTTCGATTTTTCGGAGGCAGTAAGTTGAACACCGCCCTGAAAAGCGAACTCCATCATAGGGTCAACGGTTGGCGATATTTGAACTCCTGTGCTGTAATGCTCCAAAACTTCATCCAGCGTTTGGAATCTTCCATCGTGCATATAAGGAGCCGTATAAATTAAATTTCGGAGCGATGGCGTTTTAAACTTTCCATTATCTGCTGCATTTCCAGTAACCGCTCCTAAACCTAAATCAGTAAAATTAGCATCTAATCCGTTATTGTGAAAAGCATTGTCCGTCCATAAAGGGTTGCCAGCATTTCCATGGCAATGAAAACAATCGCCACCTTGCTGATCCATAAATAAATTAAAACCACTTGCTTCTTGAGGCGTTAATGGTTCTAACCCCAATAAAAATCGATCAAATTTAGAGTTAGCAGAAATTAACGTGCGTTCAAACTGAGCAATTGCTTTGGTAACCAAAATAGAATCTATTGTTGTTGTCCCAAAAGCAGCATTAAACAAACTAGGATAGGTTGGGTGAGCTTGCAAGGTTGCCATAGCATTAACCCAAGTATTGTGCATTTCTACAGGATTTACAACTGGTCCAAAGGCTTGTCCTTCAACACCAATTGCTCTTCCGTCCCAAAAATATTTATCAGAAAAATTCCATGCGATATTAAAAATAGGCATCGCATTTCTATTTCCTTGTAAGAGGTCTATTCCTGTACTAAATCGATTGGTATCCACAAAAGCATTTGATGGGGCATGGCACGATGCACATGATTGTGTACCATTTCCAGAAAGAATAGGGTCAAAGAAAAGCTTCCTTCCTAATGCAATTCCTTCTACTGTTTGTGGGTTGTTACTTGGTATTAACGGAGGTGGTAATGTTTGTGCAAAAATAGCAGGAATAACTAATGGAGCAGGTGTTGGAGGTCCTATTGGGATTGGAGTTGGAGGTGGGATAGGTATAACTTTTTCATTGTCTTTTTTACAAGAATAGAATCCTATCAAAATAATTAGAACAATAAAAAATAATTTATTCATAGATGTAAATTTAATAAAACAGCCTGAATAAAGTTAGTTATCCAGGCTGTTTATTTGTAAAGATTCAGGGTTTAATTATGCACATGATCTAACTCAAAAACAGTAGCTGCATTTTGTTGCATCATTGTTTGAGCTTGAAAATTAGGCATTAATGCTGTGCTGAATTGGTTCAAATCCCATGTGTTTGGATTTTTAAACCACTCATCAATATTTACAAACAAATGAATTTCTACTTCAGATGCAGTCATTTGAAATGCAGTTGTAGATAAATCAGCAACACCAAAATTAGGATGAAAAATAGTATCGTTGGTAGCGGTAATTTCTCTAGCTGTTCCATGGTGATACGCATAATTAACAGTGGCACTTGAACTATTGATAAATTGCCCTTCTAACTGTAAGTAGTGATAACCACCTCCCAACATTGCTGGCCAGTTCCAAGTCGCAGCATTAAGGTCTGTATAAAAATTAGTTATATTATCAACGGCAGTAAAACCAAGAGTAAATGATATTCCTTCATATTCTCCTTTAGGAAGCGATTGAGCAATTTCAAAAATGTTAGAACCAGGAACGGTTAAATCTATCAATTTATAACCAGTTGTTGAAATAACATCATGATGAGGATGACCTCTATGAAATTTAACATTAGAGATTAAATAGCGTAATTTACTTATGCTTAGTTGATTTCCAAAAGCATTGGTATATTGAATGGTGTTGAAATTAGCTGAAGTAACACCTACGCCATCAAATTTATGATCAAACTCAATAACAACATTTGATTGGTTTGATGGTGGCGGTGGTGGTGGGGTTGGAGTGGCATAAATACAAGAACCATCATCTTTGTCTGCTTTTTTATCAAAGTTTAAGGCTACTGGATCGGTGCAGCCCTTATC
>PHDR01000120.1 GCA_002841035.1 Bacteroidetes bacterium HGW-Bacteroidetes-12
TTTAGAAATTCAAGAATTATATTTCATCATATTATTCCTAATGTTTTAGGTCCTGTTATTGTTATTTCTGCTATCAACTTTGCTGCTGCAATTTTAATTGAAGCCGGACTTAGTTTTATTGGTATTGGAGCTCAACCACCACAAGCCACTTGGGGAAAAATTATTGCCGAACACAAAGGATATATCATTACAGGAAACGCTTATTTGGCAGCACTTCCAGGTTTTGCTATAGTGCTAATGGTGCTAGCTTTTATTTTAGTTGGAAATGGATTGAGGGATGCTCTTGATTCTAAAACAGTTGATGATTTGCCTACTGTTTAAAAAGTTTATGTTAATGAAGATTATAATATCAAAATATTTTTTTATTTTTGACTAAACTTACTAAAAATCAACATTATGAAATCAACTCTTTCTATCCTAATATTAGGTTTTTTATTGTTTTCTATCACTTTCAACTCTTGTCGAAAAAAAGACCTTGCAATCGACTTGACTACAAATTCTACTCAAGATAACACTGTGGCTGAAAATCTTTTTGAAGATATAAGAAAAGTTGTAGTTGAAGTAATTGATGATGAAGGAGCAAGTATGAGAGTAAAATCAGGTTTTTCTTTTGGAAATTGTGCTACCATTAACATAAACCCTGCATGGGTTGATACAATTTGGCCTAAAGTTATTACCATTGATTTTGGTGCAACAAATTGTATAGGAACAGATGGCGTGAAAAGAAGAGGCAAAATAATTGTAACATTCAGTGATTTATATAAGAATCCAGGTAGTGTTTTAAATGTGCAATTACAAAATTATTATGTAAACGAACATTTAATTGAAGGCTCCAAAACCATAACCAACAATGGTAGAAATTCATCAAACAACTTATCTTTCACAGTTAATGTTACCAACGGAAAAATAACTTTTCCAAACAATGGAGGAGTTACAACATGGTCATCAGTCAGAACCAATGAATGGATAGCTGGAGAATCAACCAATTTGTTTACGCATGGTGTTGCTGGAATTTGTGATGATGTTTACCTTATAACTGGCAATGCAAACGGAATAAATAGACTTGGGAAATCTTATACGATGCAAATAACAAATCCTTTGCGAAAAGAAATTTGTTGTCGTTGGTTGGTAAGCGGAACTATAAATATAACTCCTAGTGGCTTGCCAACAAGAATCTTAGATTTTGGAACAGGAGCTTGTGATAATAATGCCTCTATAACAATAGGAAGTAACACTTTTAATTTTATGATGTTTTGATTAAACTCTTTATAACAAGCATAGAAAATCCTGTTCAAAAGAGCAGGATTTTTTTATGTCAAAAAATTGATTTTCATTCAACATCAAATTTTACAAAACAGTTATACCGATTGGATATTCAATATAGTCCAATCCAAATTTCGTTTGATTGGACTATTTTCATATTCCATCGGCATTTACCACTGTAACCATTCAAAATAGATTGGACTATTTTAAATGTAACATTGGTATTACGCATCTTAAAAAATTAATAAGCAACTTACAAAAATGATTAATCCAACCAACATTAAAAACAAAGTATAAGGCAGTATTTCTTTGGCTTTTAATCCAGTAATACCCAACAATGGCAACGCCCAAAAAGGTTGCAACATATTGGTTAACTGATCTCCATAAGCCAAGGCTAATATGCTTTTAGGTAAAGAAACGCCTATTTCTTGAGCTGCCTGCACAATTATTGGCCCTTGCACAGCCCATTGTCCGCCACCACTGGGGACAAAAATATTGATTAACCCCGCACTGAAAAAAGTATAAATAGGATATGTTACCGTATTGGATATGGAAACAAAAAAATCAGCAATATCGGCTATTAAGCCACTGTTTTTCATCATGCCCATAATTCCAAAATACAAAGGAAATTGAATTAAAATTCCTGCGGCTCCTACAATAGCTTCATCCAAAGCACTTAAAAATGCTGTGAAATTTTTGTGAAGCGTTATTCCCAACCCCAACAAAAGCATATTAATATTGTTGGGTGTGAAAAAATCCAACACATTAAAATGATGTATAATTACAATTTTAACGGCTAAGTAACACAAAATTGCTCCTCCAAAAAACAAGGAAAATATTCGTGAATAGTCTAGTTTTTCAGCTCCTTCAAGGGTGGTAAAATCTACTGTTTCTGTTTCATTATTACGAGCTGTAGTTAATGTAAAATGAGCAGCTGTTGTTCTTTTTCCCAACCAAAACATGGCAAGCGGTAAAATTACAATTACCATCAACATTACCACAATATTCATAGGTAACCAAACGGTTTCAGCATAAGAAATTTTCTCTGGCAGCAGTGCAATTTGAGACTCATTAAAAATACCCGCCATCATTTCTTTAATATAATTATCTTCAGCAACTTTTGCTAGTGATGAACCCGACAGTCCTCCATGCCAAACCATTAAACCAGAATAACCTGCTGCTCCAATTAATGGGTAATTTATAGAAAGTTGTTGTTTTTGAGCATATTCACCCACTTTTCTGGCAAAAATAGCCCCGAAGATTAATCCTAATCCCCAATTGAACAGACTTACTAAAACCGTTAAAAGTGTTACTAAAAAAGCTGCTTTGGCTGTGGTAGTACAATGTTTCACCACCATTAAAATTAAACTATTAAATGGTTTTGTAAGTGCCAGTATATGTCCCAACACCAACATCAGCATCATTTGGACAGCAAAAACTAATAATCCGTTATCCCAAAAACCTTTTTCCCAAAAATGCAACACATCATAAGAATAAACTGCAAAACCACTATTGATGGGTTTTGTGGTGAAAAGTACAATAAAAAAAGTAAGCAAGGTAAGTACTACAGCAATGGTAAATGGCGTAGGTAGTAGGTATTTAAAGGTTTTGGTATATTTATCGGAGAAACTCAAGGTAGTTTATGAGGTTATCTGTTTAGGAGTTTATTTGTATTAACAGTATTTTCGAATCATCTACTATTTTACCTTTGATGATGTTGAATTAATTTCTAAACCTTCAAGGTTTAATTATTTTTCAATAATACTTTCCAAGCATCAACTATTTTGCCTTGTTTAATTAACAGATGAGCATCTTGATGAGGGTTGTTGTCATCATAATAAAATGCGGCTATTTCTTCTTGTGTTGGAAGTTGTTCTACACTACCTAATAAGCCCAAATCATTCCCTGTTAAAACGGTACTGTTTCTAATTGGTTCAGGAATAGCATCTACACCAATACCTATTGTTGTGATGGGTTTTTCTACTTCAAACATTGCATTTTTATCGGCTCGGCAATACCAATTTCCACCCATACGGCTTACTAAATCAATTTTTTGTTGGTCTATCATATCGTTTTCATCCAATACATTTTCATTAATATGGATTTTCACTACTTCGCAAATTACCAAATTCCCTGCTCCGCCATTTTGTCCCAACTCAATAATTTCATTTACTTTACACTCAAATTGAACTGGAGATTCCTTTACTCTGAACGGTTTTATTAAATCTGAAACAACAGGTGTCAACCCTGATTTTATAAATTCATTTACGCCTTTTTCGTAAGGGGAACTAGCCAACGAAACTTGTTGGACAATATCATAAGTTACCACATTTATTACTACTTCACGAGTTTCTTTCACATTGTCGAACGTATTTTTTGTAGCTCCTGTTTTGCCACTTCTGGCAGGAGAAAAAACCATAATTGGCGGATTGGCACTAAATACATTAAAAAAACTAAACGGACTTAAATTCGGATTTCCGTCTTTATCTACCGTGCTTGCTAATGCAATTGGTCGAGGTCCCACACCACCTAATAAATAGTGATGCAACTTTGGAATGGGTATTTCTTTTGGATCTATTGTTAGCATTGGTGGTTTGATATTAATATTTTTAAGGAAAAGCAATTTCATATTGTTGTCCAAACAAAGTAACTACGGCTTTGTTATCGCAAGTTGAGCCAAAATCTAATTTTCTAATTGCTAAATTTTCAGGACGAACGGTTGCTATTCCAGTACTTATCCAATTGCAATTGCCTAGATAGAATAAACTATCGGTATTGGTGGTAAACGTATTTCCTGCAAAAGCTCTTCCATTAGATATACCAATAATTTTAAAGCTGTCATCGGTAAAATCGGCAGTTGTTTCACCTAAATATTGTGTAAAGGATTGGTTTGCGTTCCAAAATAGATTTCTATTTTTTTTTCCTGTGTCAATTTTAAACCCATTAGAAGTAAAACCATACATTGGCTTGCCATTTACAAGTCCATTGTTGAAAATAGTTATTTCCCCTGAAACAGGCATTTCGTTATGAGAATAGTTATTGAAATGGAGAATTGTGTTTGTTCCTGAAACATCGTATTTTGAACTAAAGGTTGCATTTATAATTCCATTTCTAACAGCTCCATTTGAAGAACAATTTGTAAATTTAATACTAATCGACATGGGAGAGGAAAGTGTGTCAACAATTAAGGTGTCGCAGCCAAAAATAGATGTTGTTGTTGTTAAATTATTGGCAGAAATTCCAGCTGAACTTAACGCTGCTTGGTGTACTATTTTAAACAAGTCCAACGCTATTGATTGCACCATTGCATAATCCTGAGAAGTGCTGGTTGTTTTATCCTCATCTCTGTCGGATTTTTTACAACTGAAAAACACTATAAAACTTAACACTAAAAAAGAAATAATTATTTTTTGCATAATTCTACGGTTTAAAAACAGTTAAAATTAATTTATTTTTTGATATTCAACAAAAGTAAATGAATGCTTATGTTTTTCGTCTGACAAATGTTTTTCTTCAAAAATTTTTTTCCACTTGTGGGTATCAATTATTGGAAAAAAGGTATCGCCTTCAAATGCTTGATGAATGTGCGTAACGTACATTTTATCTACCAAGTTTTTTTCTAATGCTTCTTTATAAATTTGTCCGCCACCAATAATAAACACTTCCGTTTCGTTTTGCGTTTTTGCATAATTTATGGCATCTTCTAGTGAATGAAGCACAACACAATTTGCTTCCTTATAATTGGGTTGATGTGTAAGCACAATGTTGGTTCTATTTTGTAGTGGTCTGTATTTTTCGGGAATAGAAATATAGTTTTTTCGCCCTGTTATGATATGATGATGGAGTGTTTTTTCCTTAAAATACTGCATATCTTTAGGTAAATGCCAAATAAGTGTGTTGTTTTTCCCAATCACATTGTTTTCGGCAACAGCAACGATAAGTGATGTTTTCATACGTTTTTTAATTCTCGTTTTTCTCTCGCAAAGACGCAATTCTTTTGTCTAATTTTCAAATTGTTATATTATTACATTCTCAAATTAATTTGCCTTCATCCATTTTTTATAAATGCTATTTTTTTCTTTCGGAGTAGTAAGCACATAGCGAATAAATTCACTTTCTTTAATTGAAATTTTAAGTGTTTGAATTAAATTATCTCTACTTATTAGCACCTCTAATACATCGCCAGGCTTTTTATCTTCAATAATTTCAGCAAAATTATCATCAAAACGATGTCCGTTTATGGCAAGTATTTCATCATTCACATTTATTCCGCCATCATAAGCCATTGTATTTCTTTTTATATTTCGTACTTTGTTTCCCGAAAGTGAAGCTCCAAAACTGAGGCTTTTTTCAGATAAGGTAACCACTTCCATTCCAGCATAAGCAAAAACAGTTTCATAATCGAAAGTTTGCGTTCCGTTAATGTATTTCTCAAAAAAATCATCTAATTTAAGCCCGCTTACTTTTTCAATTGCTTGCTGCATTTCTTTAGCAGTGAAGCCTCTGTTCTGTTTTTTATAATATTCTTGGTATAAGTATTTCATCACATCATCCAAATTTTTTGCATTTTTGGTTTGATTAATTATCATCAAATCTAACATATTGGCAACAATTCCACCTTTAGAATAATAAGAAATGGTTGTGTTTGAGCTGTTTTCTGTTGGTCGGTACGATTTTATCCACGCATCAAAACTTGAATGAGCAACAGATTGCACTTTATTTCCTGGCTGGTTTTCAACATAATTGATGGAGCTATTAAATTTCCGTAGCAACTCATCTTCGGTATAGAAACCAGCTCTAAGCAGAAGCAATTCATCATAATAGCTCGTAAATCCTTCCATTACCCACAGCAAAGAGGTGTAATTTTCATTGTTATAATCAAAAGGACCTAATTCTTTTGGTCTAACTCGCTTCACATTCCATAAATGAAAATATTCGTGGGCAACTAAACTTAAAAATCCTTTATAACCACTTTCGTTATATGTCCAACGGTTCACTTGCAATGTGGTTGAATTGAGGTGTTCTAAGCCTCCACTTCCAACTGTTAAATTATGTATGATAAAGAGATAGTTTTTATTTGGATTTTCGCCAAATACATTGGTGCAAGCTTCAACAATTTTTGCCATATCGGTTTTTAGTTGTTCGATGTTGTAGTTGCCTTCGCCATACATTGCAACGGTGTGCAAAACTCCTGCAGCAGTAAATTCAAATGTTTGATGATTACCAATTTCAAAAGGGGCATCAACCAAAATATCATAATTAGTTGCTGAATAAACAAAACCTTTGTCGGCAGTTTTGGGTAAAGCTGTAGAAACTTTTTTCCAATCTTTATAAGGATAAATAGTAATTTTTGAAGGTTGATTTCTTAATTCATCTACAAACATAAACATACTCGTTCCGTTAAAATAACCATGAGATGCATCTAAAAAACTAGTTCTAACGCTCATTTCAAAAGCATAAACATTGTAAGAAACAACTACTTCTTTTGCTTTATCAGAAAAAATTCGCCAAGTATTTTTATTTATTTTTTCTACGGTTAGCTTCTTTTTATTGAAAGTTGCTGAAACCTCATCTACACTTTTAGCAAATTCACGCACCAAATACGAACCAGGTGCCCAAACAGGCATTTGAATGTCTATATATTCTTTTTGATGGTCAATTATTATCATTTTTACCTCAAAATAGTGCGTATGAGGTTCCGACATTGAAACTTCATAATTTATGTTGGTAGCATTTAAAAATGCATTAAAAATCAGTAATATAAAAACTGTTAAGTATACTTTCATAATGTTGTGATTTTGACAATAAGTATTAAAATTTGTTAAAAGTAAAAGTAGCCAATAATAATTAGTAAAAAAAATGGTTTTAGCAATTGAATACTGAAACATTTATAAAAAAAAACAGTAAAACGTATCATTGTTTCTTAAAAAATAAATTATTACCTTTAACAAGTTAAGAAAAAGTAAAAAAATATGAAACAAAATAAACTAGAGTACGCCAAAATCATACTTAAAAAAGTAAGTTTTGATATTAAATTATTTAGAAAAGAATTAGCAAAATCTTATCAATACCTAATGGAAGCTGAGATTAATGAATTGATGGATTGGGTTATTCAAAATTTTGGAAAGCACTATTGTCTTACTCCAATTATTGTGAAAAAATAATTCGTTTTTTTACTGTATTTAGAATAATTTACATAAAAAAAAAAATTATGTAAGATTTTTAAGTAAATTTGCACTTTAATAATTAATAATTTAATAAAATGCAAAACGGAACAGTAAAATTTTTTAATGATGAAAAAGGTTGGGGATTTATTTCACCAGAAGACGGAAGTAAAGACATCTTTGTACACCATTCATCAAGTAATCAACCATTAAACGAAGGCGATAGTGTTTCTTTCGATATCGAAGATAGCGACAGAGGACCAAAAGCAATTAATGTGCACGTTCAATAAGAAATATATATTTTTTATTACCAATTACTAAAAAAAGTCTCTCAAACAAATGTTTGAGAGACTTTTTTTTGTTCTTGTCTAAATTTAAGAAACCGTAAAAAAAGCATTTTAATAATATTGTTTAACGATATATATTTGTATAATTGCAAAGTTCAAAAACTTCTATATTATAAACAATGAGATTTAGCTTAGCACTATTCCTTTTATTAGGTTTTCAATTAAATGGTCAAGACATAACTAATTTTAACGG
>PHDR01000121.1 GCA_002841035.1 Bacteroidetes bacterium HGW-Bacteroidetes-12
CTATTTTCATCTGCCAAAGGAATAAAAAAAGGTGTTTCATTCAAATAAATTGCCAACTCATTTTTTGTTGTGTTTTGATTGGTTCCAGTAATCATTTTTTTACCAAATTGTGTTACAAAATATGGATGTTGACGGTATTGTAAGAGGGTTTTTATCGTTTCCGTTCTTAAATCTACCTGAATAAATTGGCTTCCAACAATTGTGCTAATGTAAAATGATGAATCGCTATAAATCACGGTATTGATAATGCTGTTTTCTAATCGTTTTGAAAGTATGGGGTTGAATGAAAAAGCATGTAGTTTTTTGTTTTTAAATTCATAAATTTCCCCAAAAATACTCCATATAAAAAGTTGTTTATTTACTAAAATAAACTTTGAAAGATTTTCTTTTTGAAGTACTTGAACGATAGCTTCTTTTTCAAATTTAAAAACACCTTCATTGGTAATAAAAAATGTATTGTTTTGAAAAATAACAACATCATTAAACTGTAAATAAGGTGAAGTACTTGATTTAAAATTTTTAAAAGAGGGTTGTTGAGCATAAGAACTTAGTGCAACCAATAAAATAATATGTAGAACTAAAATACGAAACAAGTTTCTTGAATTTTAGTTTAAAGGTAACTATTTTTTTGCTTCTTCAACTAAAAAATGCGTTTTGGTCGGTTTAAATATATAAACGGTCGGTTTTGTTTTACGAACGGTTGGTTATGTTATTTATGAGTTCAGTCTAAAAAGCTAAAAATATGAAGAATGCCACAAAGTCACTAAGACACTAAGATGCACAAAAGACTGAATTTAAACATTTAAACATTTATGAAACTTAGAGCCTTTGTGCCTTAGTGGCAAAAAAAATAGTTTTTAGACTGAACTCATTTGTTAAACAGAAAAACCAAATCCAACACATTTGAAGTATGCGAATATGTTCCTTTTATTGTTTTAGAAGAAAAATCATAAACAGTTATCGTATTTCCACTTATAACATAAAGTTCGTTGGTAAACGCATCATATTTAATTTTAGTGGCATTAACCCCACTTAAATAAGGAAGTGTTGAAAATGAATTGGCATTAACTAACACTAAATTTCCATTTTGAGCAATTAAATAAATTCCCGAGTTAATTTCTTCAACATCATCAATTGGAAACGCTGCCAAACTAAATGGAGTCGATTTCGCATTTGCTGAAATGTCGTAAATTTGAATTTTTGCATTTCCAGTATTGTTATCATTAGCGAGAAGTACAATTTTGTTCGTACTTAACGAATACAACCCCAACACATCTTCAAATAGTGTTGTTTGTTGCACCAAAGCACCCGAAGCAGTCCAATAAAGCGAAAGCCTTCTATCATTGTTTCCAATTGCTTTTTGCTCAGACACAAATAAA
This sequence comes from Bacteroidetes bacterium HGW-Bacteroidetes-12, assembly GCA_002841035.1. Classification (GTDB taxonomy): domain Bacteria; phylum Bacteroidota; class Bacteroidia; order Flavobacteriales_E; family Vicingaceae; genus BRH-c54. The sequence goes on from PHDR01000121.1 coordinate 1,380, forward strand.
TTAGTATGAACTAAACCTTCTTCACCAAAGAAATTAGGAAAGGCAAGGGCTAAAAACTTAGGATTTCCATTGCCACCATAAGCTCTAATTTCTCCATTTCTAAGGCTTATATAAACCTCTTTGTTTTGAAAAAATAGGTGCATAAAAAAAGGTGTTGAAGAAGTAGAATTGCTAACCTCCCAAAGCACATCACCAAAAGTTACATCAACAGCGGTTAAATTACCTGAAAGTGAGCCAACACTTAGTAGTTGTTGATTGAATGAGTTTGCTGCTCCGCCAATAAAATCGCCAGGAAGTGTTTTAAACAGCGTGGCATTTGTTCCCGTTAAACTATAGATAGAAGTAGAGGAACCATTGTTATCATAGAAAAAAACACCTGTTCGTTCTTTGGGCACCTCTCCATAAAAAATAGTGATGAATTTGTTGGTTATGTTTTCTCCATCGGAAGCACTAATTTTAAAATGATATTCGCCAGAAGGCATATGTATATCATTAAAAAAGTAGGCTGTATTCAAATTAAATGAAGGTGAATTTGGCTCAAAAGAAACAGTAGGAAGAACATTAATGTTGTTTTGGTTTCTTAACACAACAGACACATATTTTATGTTTTTGTTGTCCGTAATTGTACCCCGAATAATTAATGTATCAAATCCATTGATTTGCTGATTATTAAAAGGAGAGGATATTGAAATAGATGGAGAAATATCATCTCCATCTTTTTTGCAAGAAAAGATAAAAACGCTTGTTAAAAGTACTATTAAAGAGAAATATTTAAACATAACCAAGCATAAAATTAGGTTTTTTTTAGGATTCAAGTACTTTTGCATCATTCAATTATAAAAATAAATGCAACCCAACAACGGAAATCCAGAATTACTCTTAGAACTTGTTAAGATGCAAATGCCATTTGGAAAATACAAAGGAAGGCTCATTTGTGATTTGCCTTCCTTTTATTTAGAATGGTTTCAACGCAAAGGATTTCCCAAAGGAAAACTCGGAGTTTTATTGGAAACCATGCACGAAATTAAAATGAATGGGTTGGAAGATTTACTGAAACCACTCAAAAAATAAGTGTAAAACAAATATTCCTTATAAAACCAACACTTTACCACCCATCTCTTTTGGAATAGGAAGATTTAGTAATTTAAGTATAGTAGGAGCAATATCTGCTAATTTTCCATCTTTTAGTGTTTTATACTCTTTGTCAATTAAAATGCAAGGAACTAAATTAGTAGAATGGGCTGTGTTTGGAGAACCATCATCATTTATAGCCATATCGGCATTCCCATGATCGGCAATAATGATAAAGGAATAATTTTGTTTCAAGCCTGCTTCAACAATTCTTTCCACACAATTATCTACCTTTTCTACTGCTTTTACAATGGCTTCATAAACGCCAGTATGTCCGACCATATCTGCATTAGCAAAATTTAAGCATATAAAATCTGTTGGATTAATTTTTATTTCTTTAATGATGGCTTGCGTAACTCCTTCGGCACTCATTTCGGGTTGTAAATCATAGGTAGCAACTTTGGGTGAGTTAATTAACAACCTTCTTTCTCCTTCAAATTGAGTTTCCCTTCCACCAGAAAAAAAGAAAGTTACGTGTGGGTATTTTTCTGTTTCGGCAATTCTAATTTGTGTTTTATTCTGTTTCGATAATACTTCTCCTAATGTATTGGTAAGGTTATCTTTATCATACATAATATGGATGTTTTTAAAAGTTTTATCGTAGTTTGTCATGGTAACATAATACAAAGGCAAGGTGTTCATTTCAAAATCGGGTTTGTTTTCTTGCGTAAGTACAGTGGTTATTTCTCTGCATCTATCCGTTCTGAAATTGAAAGCAATAACCACATCATTAGGAGCAATTTTTCCGATAGCGTTGTTGTTTTCATCAACAACAACATGGGGTTCAATAAATTCATCGGTTATGTTGTTAGCATAACTTTGTTGCATTGCCAACACCACATCTGAGGTTTTATTTCCTTCTCCTTTCACAAGCAAATTATATGCTTTTTGAATGCGTTCCCAACGATTATCTCTATCCATCGCATAATAACGACCAATAACTGAGGCAATTCTAACGGAAGTGTGTTTTATTTTTTCATTAAGCTGTTCTAAAAAACCCAATCCACTTTTAGGGTCGCAATCTCTTCCATCAGTAAAAGCATGAATAAAAATATTTTTAAGTTGCTGTTGATGGGCAATTTCACACAAACGATACAAATGTTTTTGATGGGAATGAATACCACCATCAGAAACTAATCCCATAAAATGTAAATTTACGTTGTTGTTTTTTGCATAATTTATAGCTTCTAGCAACACAGTGTTTTTATCAATGGTTTTTTCCTCAACGGCTTTGTTGATGCGTGCAAAATCCTGATAAACAACTCTTCCTGCACCAATGTTAAGATGACCTACTTCAGAATTTCCCATTTGACCATCGGGAAGCCCAACAAAACCACCAAAAGTTTTTAGTTTAGAATTGGGATGGTTTTTTAAACAAGCATCAAAAAAAGGCGTTTTTGCATTATAAATAGCATCAGATTTGGTTTTGTTTCCTAATCCCCAACCATCAAGGATTAAAAGAGCAACTTTTTTAGTGTTCATGTGTTGAATTTTGAACTGCAAAGTTACGCTGAAAAATAAAAAGAAAGGAAATTAAAAAGTAAGATGTTGCACAACCATTATTAAAATTTAATAGCGTATCCCATTCAAAATCTTCGTTTCAAAAAAGAAACCCCGGTATCGTAAAAAGAATTCAAAAACAAATTGATAAATTTGCTTTATCTAATTCAGATTTGAATTTTACATATAATTGATTATCAAATATTTACAAGTGTGTTGGTATGAAGCTAAACAAACACCACGAAAGCAACGATAAAAATTAAACAAGTGAGCGTAATTCACAATATCATTTACAAGAGACCTCTTGAAATTTCAAGACTTGATAAATTTATCTCTACTATTGAAGGTGCAACATACGAAGACAGAGGAGAAGGCATATTTTACTTTTGGATAGACAAAAAATCAACCAGAGGATTTGATATTACTCTTGAACAAGGGTATATTGAAATTAGAAATACTATTCTTTCAAATAAATACGACTACGGCTTGACAAATAAAATTGTAGCAGAGATTTTAGCATTGACAGACGGAATTATTTATGATGAAGATGAAAAACAAGTTTCAAATCTACCAATTTTTGACAACGAGAAAATAATCAAAACAGAAATTCACGACTGTGAAAATATTCAAGTTTTATTTAAAGTACAGGAAGATATTACCATTTATGGACCGATTAGAAAGGTATATTTTGGGAAACGGATACACGAACAGTTTAAAGAGTTCAAAGGCGTACAACTGAAAGAAAAAATGTTTGACCTTATTTTGACTGTAAATTATCGAATACCAAACTTTGAATATGGAAATATTATGAAAGTCGGAAATTCAGAGGAAGATAAGAAGATAATGAAGCTACTTGCAAACAATACTGATTGCATAATAGATAAATACGACTACATTTTGCTAGACACATTAGCGAAACAACCCTTAATAATAACCAATGAAATTTTAAACTCAATGTTACCATCTAATTGGCAGCTTGTAGATGAATTTACTATTGTAGCCCCAATTACTGATAAAAGCGAATGGAAAAAGTTGTTGACAAACGCAAAGAAATTTGATTTATGGAACGAGTTTACAAATAACTAAAAAGAATATCAGCCACAAAATCGAGTATGAAACCTATTTGAAAGAATGAAGTATATGATTGACTTGTCGGAAATAAATGCTACCGACTTATTTGATGAAGTGCTGTCTGTGGATAGAAAAACACACTTTTTCAAAGACTTACGAAAAAACTACTCCAACAAAGTTAAGACGGCAATTATTGCAAGTGGTATCAAACAAGTGGAAATAACAGATTGTCTCATCCTGAAATAAGTTTACCTAAAACAACGTGTAAACAAATAAAAACTAAATCTAATAAATTTAATTAGCAGCTTATTTGTAGTCATAAAACATTGTTTAAAACAAATGATAAGGTTGTTTAAATCCTGTTCAAAAAATGTTAATTCATTGAAATACAAATACCATTAATTCCGTTAATAAAAGAATTAATTTCTTCTGTTTAAGGAAACATTGTCAGCACAATATTCGTATTTTTGAACTATGGCAAATCAGGAGCAACAAAACAAAGCAAGACAACGAAATTTATCATTAAACAAGATTGGTAGCACGTTAGAACATGGGAAACTACAACCTCAAGCAATTGATTTAGAGGAAGCAGTTTTGGGAGCATTAATGCTCGAAAAGGAAGCTGTAAACACGGCTATAGACATTTTACAGCCACAAAGTTTCTACAAAGATAGTCACCAAAAAATATTTGCAACGATTCAATATCTTTTTCAAAGTTCGCAAGCGGTTGATATTTTAACGGTTACCAATGAACTTAAAAAAAGAGGAGAATTAGAAATTGTTGGAGGAGCCTATTTTGTTACTCAACTTACCAATAGAGTAGCTTCGGCAGCTAATATTGAATTTCATGCAAGAGTAATAGCTCAAAAATACATTCAACGCGAATTGATACGAATTTCATCTGAAATTATTACTGATGCTTATGATGAAACTACAGATGTTTTTACCCTATTAGACAAAGCCGAATCGAGTTTATTTTCCGTAGCGGAAGGAAACATCCGCAAAAGCTTTGAATCCATGACTGATTTGATTCGAGGAGCCATGGAACAGATTGAAACAGCAAAAAACAAAGAAACAGGCGTTATTGGAGTTCCTTCAGGATTTACTGCATTAGATAGAATAACTTCAGGATGGCAACCTTCCGATTTAGTTATTATTGCTGCCCGTCCTGCAATGGGGAAAACCTCTTACGTACTTTCTTTAGCAAGAAATGCAGCAGTAGATTTTAAAATACCAGTAGCATTTTTCTCTTTAGAAATGTCTTCTATTCAATTGGTTACCCGATTAATTTCAGCCGAATCTGGAATTTCATCAGGAAAACTAAGAAGTGGCAATTTACGAAATGACGAAATACAACAAATTCAATCCAGAATTACTGGTTTAGCAGATGCACCATTATTTATTGATGACACAGCAGGATTATCTGTATTTGAATTGAGAGCAAAAGCCAGAAGGTTAAAAGCTAAACATAACATACAATTATTAATTATCGATTACCTTCAACTCATGTCTGGAAATGGTGAAGGAGGGAAAGGTGCAGGAAACAGAGAACAAGAAATTAGCATGATTTCTCGTTCGTTAAAAAGCATAGCAAAAGAGTTAAGCATACCTGTGTTAGCCTTATCTCAACTAAGTAGAGCTGTAGAAACAAGAGGTGGAGATAAAAAACCACAACTTTCCGATTTAAGAGAATCTGGTTCTATAGAGCAAGATGCCGACATGGTTCAATTTATTCACCGTCCTTCTTATTATCAAATTTTTCAGGATGAAGATGGAAACTCAACAGAAGGAAAAGCAACTATTTTGATAGCAAAACACAGAAATGGAGCTGTTTGTGATGTGCACCTACGTTTTATTGATGAGTTAGCTAAATTTGAAGATTTTGATAACAATAGTACTAATTTTGATGATAGTCAATTTGCTACTATGCCTATAGGAACAGACTTTGATACAAATCCAACGCTTACTTTACCATCAAAAATGAATGATAGTAGCGATGATTTTGATTATGGCAACGGAAATCCTGATGAAGCACCGTTTTAATTGACAATAAACATTTTCATACACGTTTTACTTTACAAACTTTTAGCATAATGAAAAAGCTATTTTTTATTTTCTGTTTATTTCTTTTTTCATACCAAGCAAGTGCAACTTATTTGCTTATCCCTATGGATGATGCCCAAAAAAACCATTTAAAAGCTTATGGAATTGCCTATTGGACTCTAGAAAATAATGTAGAAATAGAATGGTTATTGAATTATCGAGGAGGGAGCTTTTTGGTAAAACATATAAAAACATTAGAAGAAGAATTATTAATAAGAGGTGTTTCTTTTGAAGTAATAGCAGATGTGAAAGCAAGTGTTATTTTACAAGAAATTGCCGACCCAGAAATAAATATGGATGTAGTAAAATTAGAAAAAGCTCCAAAAATTGCTGTTTACTCTCCTAAAAACAAACAACCCTGGGATGATGCTGTTACATTAGTGTTAACGTATGCCGAAATTCCTTATGATGTACTTTATGATGATGAAATTATTGCTGGAAAACTCCCTTTGTATGACTGGCTTCATCTTCATCACGAAGATTTTACAGGGCAATATGGTAAATTTTATTCAAATTACAAAGATGCGGCTTGGTACAGAGAGCAAGTAAGATACAACGAAGACAATGCGGCTCGTTTAGGCTTTAAAAAAGTATCTCAACTAAAATTAGCCGTAGCAAAAAATATTAAAGAATTTACAACAGGAGGAGGCTTTTTATTTGCCATGTGTTCAGGAACTGATGCGTTGGATATTGCTCTTGCTGCTGAAGGATTGGATATTTGCGAAGCGATGTATGATGGAGACGGTTCAACTCCTAATTA
>PHDR01000122.1 GCA_002841035.1 Bacteroidetes bacterium HGW-Bacteroidetes-12
GCTAAAAAACTTAAATTTAAAGGCGAATAAAATAGATACTATTTATGGAAGTTTTTCGGCCCTTCGGTATTTACGCTATTGTAATTTATCTGAAAACAACCTCAGCGGATTGCCCAAAAACATGAACTTAAGGTATTTAGAAACGCTACATTTAGACAATAATAATTTTAATGAATTTCCAGAAGCGATTACACGACTAAGAAAATTAAAAGAACTTTCGATGAGTGGAAATAGCATAACCTCTATTTCTAAAAAAATAACATACCTTAAAGGCTTAGAAGTATTAAATCTCTCTGATAATAAGCTATCTGAATTACCATCTTCAATTTATAGGTTGAGGAAATTAACCCATCTGATTTTATCGGGAAATAATTTTAATACAGCATACATTAAGCAGTTACAACAAATGCTTCCCAACACTATTATTGAATTCCAATAATTACCTGAGTTTGGGTTAATAATAAATTAGAAACTATACCTAACTTGTATTTTTACATCAGATTTATGATTGCCTTGGATTTCTTCTAATCCAGAGCTGATAACATCTAGATTTTCGTAATAGGTAATGGCATATCTTACCCATAAATCAATACCTTTTTTAAATTGATACCTTGCAGTAAGGTATGTACGAGTTCCTCTATTAGAATAGGATGGAATGGAAAAAGAATAAAGCACATCGTTTTCAAAGGCATAAATTCTACTGTTGAAAGATTGTGTGTCGAAAATGGCATACCTAAAACTAAAAGACAAAGGCGTGCTTTTTGCTTTAAAAATAACATCTTGATAAATCAAATAGCCTGTTTCAAAAGGAGATTCAGCTAAGTCATAATTTGATAATTCAACCCTTCCTTTTAATCGGAATGCTTCTGTAATTTGATAGGTATAATTGAAACGGTAATTGGTTTGTTTTTCATCAACCAAATAATCAATGGCATCAGTATCTGTTTTTGTATTTTGTTGTCTTAATCGTTGGCGAATCCTAACATACATTTCCATTTTTTTTGATGGTCGAAAATTAAGCTGACCAATAAATTGATGTCCTTTTGAAGGTGCATCTACGCCAAACTTAAGCCAATCAAATGTAAATTGGTCATAATAGCCAGAAAGTGTAAAACTTTTTCCCAATTTAGCAACAATTCCCGTATAAAGTCCTGTTTCGTTTTCGTTGAGAGAACCTTCGCTAATTGCAACGCTAGAAATGGGCTGAAAATCTCTATCAAATTTCCGATATAAAATAGCAAGTGTTAAACGAGGGTCGAGTGTAATTAATGCTCCTGAAACAAAAGCATTCCCAGCATTTATGCTTTTTGTAGCTTCACCAAAAAAATTAAAATTTCTATAAATCCAATTGTAATCTACTCCTATTTTGGATTGATCGCTTTCTGAATTTCTAAATTGACTATGGGGTCTAAGATTAGGATTAAAATTAGCATTAATGGAGCTGTAAATTCCAGTTAACCCTACATTTAAACTTCTTGTTTTATAAGCCAAATGACCTCCCATTTGTTGTTGTGTAATAGCATCTTTATCCTCTAATTCGTTAGGTGTGCGATGAAAACCTGTTTGTTGAAGTGATGAAATGGATAGCCCTTCTTGATTGATTGCTTCAATTTCAGCCTGTTGAAGCCCAGTAGTATCTTGTTGAATCACATTTCCATCTACTTTATTATAAGAATAAAATACGGTTGTTTCAATTTTTCCAACTTCAAAAGCGAAACCTCCTCCTCTTAAAAAAAGTGTTTCATCAACAGAAGAATATGGTTTCAAACCTATTCCTGTTCTTTTTATCATTTGAATATCGGCTCCTTTGCCAAAAGCTCTTCCCGACCAATAGGTTAGTCCTTGACCAAATTGAGCTTGATAATCACCAATGGCAATTTGTTTGAATTTACCTCTATTTCGTAAAAAAATATGTCCTGAATAAAAGTCAAAGCCATTTTTTTGAGTTCCAGTAAAAAATTCTTCCCCAGGATCTTTTTCTACTGTAATTCCAATGCTAACATGATTTCCATATTTATATCGATAACGAGAAAAAACACGCAAATCATTTCCTAAATACCTTGAATTAGGACTGGCTGCCAAAGCTGAATCAGTAATGGGGCTATATCCTTTTTTCTGTTCCAACACTTTTTCTACTCGAATAAAAAATTGATTATCTCCATTTTTAAGTAATTCATTAAATGAGAGTTGAGCGGTGTTTACATCTGTTGATAATTTAACAAAAGGCAACACGCGTTTTATGGTAGTCGCATCAAACCCTTCTATAGTTTGGAGCTCTTCCAACGTCATTAGTTTGCCGTTTTTTTCAATGTGTAACAGCAAGTTGTTAATTTGAATACTTGTGAGCAAACTTAATGATTCTAGTTCACCTAAACTTACTCTATTTAAATTAAGTGGTTTATCAAAATAATGTGAAAGTTGATCGAAAATGGTAGTATAATCTGCATCAGGGTCTTCATCGGTTTCTGATAGATATTCGATTCTTTCTTCAATAATTTGATTTTTATCGTCTTCCTTACTTTGTGCAAAAATGGAAAGTTGAACCATAAGCATCAAGACAAATACACTTGTGTTTCGCAATATATTTTTTAAGCAATTTGACATTAAATACTCGATTTTGATTTAACAGATGACTTTTGTTTTTTGTAAATAATGGAAACGCCTGGTGTTATTCCTAATGTTTGATGATAAGAGGAGGATGCTTCTAAAATAAAATTATTCATTATCAATCCAAAACCAAATGAACTTGAAGTTGGATTAGTAGTTATTCCAACTCGGAGGTAAAGAATTTCAATTACATGATATTCTATTCCTGCTTTAACAACAGCTTCAAAATCAATGTCTTTTTCGGTTTCAAGTGCAAAAATTACTTTGTCGGAAAAACGATAATCTAAGCCTAACTTCATAATTGTTGGCACACGTTCGTTGTCGAAATTTGCTAATTTATTTCGTGTTGGGTTGTAAACATGAACACCTAAGGTAAATTCCTTACTTAGTTTGCCAATTAATCCAATGGCACCTGTAACATTGTTTTTACTTCCAAATTCTTGGGTTAGGCTAGTTCTCAAATAATTAAGCTGAATTCCAACTGAAAACTTTTCGCTGAATCGTTGCCCATAAGATACTCCTGCCTTTGTTTCTACAAAATCAGAAAAACCAAAAGAAGCAACACTTACTCCAAAAGCTCCTAGTTTTGTGGGCATAACAAATGCTCCTGCTTTGTAACTGGTTTCCTTGAGCAAAAATCTGTTTTCGAAATAAGCCCCTGCGGCAAGTTCGGTTACAAACCCCAACCCTGCTTGATTGTTGTTTGCTGACCATAAATCGGAAAGTGTTGTGTTTACACCTCCCATTGCTGTTGAACGGGCTCCAATGGCATCATTCCCAACTTGCGAAAAGAAATGTGTTGGTATAATTAGCCCCAAACTTAGTGTTACAATTTTTAAAATTTTATTCATTAGATGTGTTTTCTTTTTTGTGTGAAAGAATATAAATGATTGGTAAAATCCCTACGGTATTAAATATAGCAATACTCACAAACCAAATCAAATGCTTGTTTCTTGCAGATTTCCAGAGAGCAATTAGTTTCCAAATAGCTTCCCAAACTGCTAAAATTATGATTATGGTTATGAAAAGAGGGCTTGTAAAAAATTCTAAATTTTCCATAACATATATTTAAAGGTTAGATTTTATTTTATTCCAAGTATTATAAATAGCAGCTTGTTGGGGCCTATTTTCTTCTTCCCTAATAAGTGGTTCGCAAGGTTTAAGCGTTTCATGACATTCTTTTGGCAATGCCTGATACAATTGTGTGCCTTTAGTTTTCCAACTCATCATTTCATCACTTACTTTTTTAATGATTTTTGCAGGATTTCCTACTACCAAACTTCTTTTCTCAATTTCCATTTTGGCAGGAACAAAACACAATGCTCCGATAATGCATTCTTCTTCAATAACCACATCATCCATTACTACGCTGTTCATGCCTACCAAGCAATTTTTGCCAATGGTTGCTCCGTGTATAATGGCTCCATGTCCGATATGAGCTCCTTCATGAAGTGTGACGGTTGTTCCTGGAAACATGTGTAAGGTGCAGTTTTCCTGAACATTGCAATCGTCTTTAATGATTATTTTTCCCCAATCGCCACGAATAGCAGCACCCGGACCAACATATACATCTGCTCCAATAATTACATTGCCTGTTACTGCTGCCTGAGGATGCACAAAAGCCGTTGGATGAACCACAGGCTTAAAACCATTAAACTCGTAAATAGCCATTTATCATTTTTTATAACTGTAAATGTAAATAAAAGGAATCTTTTATGGAAGAAGCAAGGTTATTTTTTTGTTAAATTATAATTGTGCAAGTTTTGTGAAGATTGGTCTATTCTTTTTTCAATGCCCGTTGAAAACAACTCCTACAAAGTGGTTCGTAAGCATCTGTTTCTCCGAGTTGAACCAATTTTTCATCTGTATTTATTCTATGAGAATGATTGGCTAATTCTCCGCAATGCATACAAATAGCGTGTACTTTGGTAATGTATTCGGCACAAGCCATAATTTGAGGCATTGGTCCAAAGGGTTTTCCTTTAAAATCCATATCCAACCCAGCAACAATAACTCGAACACCGCTATTTGCCAATTGGTTGCACACTGCTACCAATCCATCATCAAAAAACTGGGCTTCATCAATGCCCACCACATCTACATTGTTCGCTAAAATAATAATGTTAGAAGAAGAAGGAACAGGAGTCGAATGAATTTCATTGGCATCGTGCGAAACTACTTTTTCATCATCATAGCGTTTATCTATTTCGGGCTTAAAGATCTCAACATGTTGCTTGGCAAATTTGGCTCGTTTCATTCTTCGAATTAGTTCTTCCGTTTTGCCAGAAAACATTGACCCACAAACAACTTCTATCCAGCCTTTTCTTTTTGAAGTTTGTATAGGAGTTTCTAAAAACATAAATTAAAATTAAGTTGTAAAGCTAATCGTTTTTTTACTATTTTTATACTTCTAAAACCTGTTTGAAAAAAATATTATGTGTTATGGAAATTAAGAAATTACGAAAAGAGCTTAATGAATTACTCAACAATGTTGTAAGCCATTCTGAAAGTTTTCCCGAAAACAGACCAATTCCTTCTCTTGAAATAAGTGCTGTTTTATCTAAAATCAACAAAATGCAAGAATATTTAGCTGTGCTAAAATTTTTGTTAGAGGTTCAAGAAAAAGAATTAAAAACTTATGGAAATTCTCATAAGAAAGAGACTCCGCTTCCTTTAATTTACAGTAAAACTAAAGAGGTTTTAAACGAAGAATCTTCTATTAATAAGCAAGAAAGTGGTTCTGAAAAAGAAGTTTTCGTTTCAGAACAAGTTATCACATCCAACATTCATGAGGAAGTTAATGTTTTAAAAAAAAACAAACCCATAGAACTCGCTGATAAACTAAAAAAAACTCCTATTAGAAGTTTGAAAGATGCTTTCTCTCTAAATGACAGGTATCTATATGCCAATGAATTGTTTAATAAAAATATGGAAGCATTCAACTCAACCGTAAAAAAGTTAGATGAATGCTCTTCTTTTACGGAGGCAACAACGCTTTTCAATACTTTAAAAAATGAGTGGAATTGGGATGACGAAAATGATTTTCACTTACAATTCCTCGAGCTTCTTGAGCGTAGATTTAATCCTTAAACAAAAACATTTTGAAACAGTTAAACACACATATAAAATTATTTGTTTTTCTATCCCTCTACTGCGTTTCAAATTTTTCTTTTTCGCAAGATATTTCTTATGCAAAAAAAGTGTTAGACACCTTAACTTCTCCTTATTTTGAAGGCAGGGGAGCCATAAATGATGGTGAAAAAAAAGCTGCCATCTATATTGCAAAAGAGTTTGAAAAATTAGGCGTTCAGCCTTTTAAAAACAGCTTCTTTCAATATTTTAATTATCCTATAAACACTTTTTATGGTAATTTATCTGTAGCCATTGATGGCGAAACACTCCAAGCAGGTGTTGATTTTATTGTGGGTGCTAACTCTGGTAAAATAAAAGGTACGTTTGATTTAGTGCATTATAATGCAGCTAATCTTCCTTCAAAAAAAACAATACAAAAACTGAGTAAAAGAAATTTCTTTCTCAATAAGTTTATTGTTATAGATGGGGCAAATATCCCTTCCAATAATGAGACATTGTCGCTGTTAAAAATCAATGTTGTTGGAGCAACAGGCATTATTTTTTTGGAAGATAAACTTACTAAAGCACTCGCAACCAACTATGTGGACTATGCTATTTTAAAAGTGAAGCGAGAAAAAATAGACCGAAAGAGCCATTCCATTACGGTTATCATTCAACAAAAATTACTATCGGATTACCAATCACAAAACGTAATAGGCTACATCCAAGGAACGGAATTTCCTGATTCTCTAGTTGCTATCACCGCTCATTATGATCATTTGGGAAGAATGGGTGGTGAAGTTTATTTTCCTGGAGCCAACGACAATGGAAGTGGTGTTGCCTTAATGTTAAATTTTGCAGCTCATTATGCTCAACATCCTCCAAAAAAAACGATGGTTTTCATGGCTTTTGGAGCAGAAGAATCAGGAATTTTAGGCTCAAAGTATTTTATACAACATCCTTTATTTCACCTCCAACAACTTAATTTTTTAATTAATGTGGATGTGATTGGAACAGGAGAGGAAGGGTTGATGGTGGTGAATGGTGTTGAATTAACAACCGCTTTTGAAAAATTACAAACCATCAACACACAACACCATTATGTAGCAGAAATTAAAAAAAGAAAAAATGCTCCCAACAGCGATCATTATTGGTTTATTGAAAAGGGTGTCCCTGCTTTTTTTATCTACGGATTAGGCAGCAGAAAAGCCTATCACGATGTGGAAGATATTGCTTCTACGTTACCTATGAATGAATTCAATAACATCTTTTTGTTGTTAAGAGATTTTACAGATGGGCTTTAATTTAAAGAAGTATTTAACTCATAAGTATTAGTACTATGTTTTCTACCACAGAAGTACAGAGGACACAGAGATGCCAACTCCTAAGTACTCCTAAATATTCAAGGCACTCCTAAGTACTTTTTCCTACTCCAACACCACTTTTTGCACCACAATTTCTTTTTCGGAGTTAATTTTAACCAAATAAATGCCTTTGGGCTGACTAGTAAGATTAATAGTTAGTATGGAAGCATTTATTGTTTGCGAAAACACCACTTGCCCCATGAGGTTGGTTATTTCCAAATTACCTCCTGCAAATTCCTCTAATTGAGTAATGGTAAAGTTGCCTGAAGTTGGGTTGGGGAAGAAAATTAATTGTTTATTGAATAAAGTTGCTTCATTTAAAGAGGTAATAAAATCTGTATCTATGGTCATTTCTTGGATTATAAGTCCTATAAAAAATCCATTTCTCCATTCTTCTACCTTAATAGCGATGGTGTGTTTTCCTTGAGAAAATGGCATAGTATATATTCCTGAACTACTATTTATATTGGCTCCTACTGGAAAACTATAATTGGCAGCTGAAGCAGGAATAATATCAAAAAATAAACTATCTCCATCTGCTTCTATTACATTAGGATTGTAAATAATATTTCCTCCTGAAACCGAAATATTAGAAGGGTTAAATTGAAAAATAGGGCTATTATTTACCCCTTGAAAAGGATTAATTATCAATTCGCTTTGCAACTCAATTTTTTCACTAATTGAATTAGGGATATTAGTGATGTTCGCTATTCTAAAACTATCCAAATAAGAGATGTTGTAACTGTTTGGACTTGGACCTGGAAAAGTATGAGAATAAGTGTTCTCCCATTTAGTAATATCATTCCCTAATATGGTAGGTGTTCCTGTATGATTTATACCCATACTTGTCTTGGAATAAATAATAGAAGTGATACTATAAGTATTTCCA
>PHDR01000123.1 GCA_002841035.1 Bacteroidetes bacterium HGW-Bacteroidetes-12
GATAAGGATATAGAAATCTTATCTTTAATAGAAAGATATTATGACCAAAACAATCATCCGAACGGAAAACTTGTTAGGGGTTCTAATTGGTACGATGAACGATTTTCAAACAAATTAGGAAAGAATACTGAAGGTATTAATGCAAAAGTATTTGTAAATCCAGACAGCACATATTCTACTCTTGGTTTTAGATATGTAATTCATGTTAAAGTAAAATGATAAATAAATTATTCTCAAGTGCTTTTGTAATGCGTTCGTGTATGAATTGAAAATTATTATGTATGTTTGGAAATAATAAGCAAACTATATATAAGCACCTAATTATTATAGATAAGTGTATTTTTCTTATATATATTTAGTATTATACTCTGATAAAAACAAATACAATATGAAAACATTAAAAACAATGACCATTTTTCTGCTTTTGACAGCAACTTTTACAGTATTCGGACAAACAACTACGGATTCAGAGGTAGAAAAACGATACATAGAAGTGACTGGAACAGCAGAAAAAGAAATTATTCCAGACGAAATTTATATTTCCATAACTATTCGTGAACGACATGAGGGAAAAGAGAAAATAACTATTGACAAGTAAGAAACGGATTTAAAAGAAGCATTAAAAAGTATTGGTGTTCCGCTTGATAATCTTTTTCTTTCTGATGCAAACGCAAATTACATAAGAGTTAAATGGACAAAAAAGGACGTAATCACTAAAACAGAATATGTTTTAAAAGTTGGAGATGCTTTAACAGTTGGTAAAGTATTCGAGAAACTTGACGAACTGAAAATTGTTGACGCTGATATTTCAAAGGTAAGCCATTCAAAGCTTGAGGAGTTTAAAAAGGAAGTGCGAATTATGGCAATTAAAGCAGCAAAGGAAAAGGCAGACTACTTGCTTACAGCCATTGGTGAGCAGACAGGAAAAGCGATGAAAGTATTTGAACAATCACCGACATACAAAATTGACGATTCCAATTTGAATATTCGGAATGCGAGAAATGTGAGTTCTTACTACGAGGGCGAAGGAAAAATGAGTATTTCAGACAAGGACAAGATTATCCAATTTCAAAAAATCAACTTACAAGCAGCGATTTACGTGAAATTTGAAATAAAATAAACAGGCACACTCTAATCTAAAGCTAAGCAAGAGCGACTAAGGACTTATATACCGCAATCAAATGAATTTTCGGGAATATCTAGCATTTTGGTTGCTGTATAACTCAAACTAAACATTTCCGCAGTATTGCGGAACTATTAAGTTTGAGTATATCTACAAAGCTAAAATAATTCTTATTTTTAATGTATGTTTGTGGTAGAAGAACAAAAGAAGAAGAAGAAATCAATTCTTAAAAAGAAAAGTAAGAAATAAATATGGATTTATCGAAATATCAACCCAACAGCCAATTTCTACTTTATAAAACCGACAAGGGTGATATAAAGGTGGATGTTATGCTGCAAAACGAAACAATATGGCTACCACAGATTAAAATAGCCGAGCTTTTTGAAGTAAAGATTCCTGCTATATCAAAGCATTTAAAAAACATTTTTGAAAGCGGAGAGTTAAATGAAAAAGTGGTTGTTTCCATTTTGGAAATAACCACTCAACATGGTGCTATTGCTGATAAAACGCAAACAAAATCAATTAAATTTTACAATCTCGATGCTATTATTGCGGTTGGTTATCGTGTAAATTCTAATAGAGCCACGCAATTCAGAATTTGGGCAACGGCTGTGCTAAAAGAATTTATTATCAAAGGTTATACTATGGATGTGGAACGCTTAAAAAATCCACAACCCATTTTTGGGCAAGACTATTTTAAAGAACAGCTCGAAAAAATCAGAGATATCCGAAGTTCGGAACGTAGGTTTTATCAGCAAATTACAGATATTTATGCCGAATGTAGTATTGATTATGACTACGATTCGGAAATTACAAAAGAATTTTTCGCAACTGTTCAAAACAAACTGCATTGGGCAATTACAAAGCAAACAGCAGCCGCAAATCACGAAAAAGAAAAAATGGGTTTAACCAATTGGAAAAACTCGCCTGGCGGAAAAATTAGAAAATCAGACGTTTCAATTGCCAAAAACTATCTTACCGCAGATGAGCTAAAACCACTTAACCGCATTGTTTCGATGTATCTGGATTATGCTGAAGACCAAGCCGAACAAGGGATTGCAATGACTATGAAAGATTGGGCTGAAAAATTGAATGCGTTTCTACAGTTTAATCAAA
This sequence comes from Bacteroidetes bacterium HGW-Bacteroidetes-12, assembly GCA_002841035.1. GTDB lineage: Bacteria > Bacteroidota > Bacteroidia > Flavobacteriales_E > Vicingaceae > BRH-c54. The sequence continues at coordinate 2,240 of PHDR01000123.1, forward strand.
AAGATATTTTACAAAACGCAGGCAAAGTTACTGCTGCCATAGCAAAAGAATTTGCCGAGAATGAGTATGAAAAGTACAAACCAATTCAAGATAAATTGTTTGAAAGTGATTTTGATAAAGAAATAAAAAAACTATTAAAAGGTAAATAATATGTCGGAAAGTGCAATAATATCAAAAGCGTGGAATTTTCCCTTCCTCTCCCCGCTGCCGCAAGCGACCCGCTTGTGGTTTCTATTATTTTTAAATCAAGCATAAAGTTACTAAACCTTTTTCATTACAAAATTTTTTTACACTACTATATTTCTAAGTTTTATTTACCACAAGCGGGACGCTTGCGGCAGCAATGGGTTGTTTTTACTGATTCAAATGCATTTTTTGAGATGTTGAAAAATCATAACAAACTTAATACAGTTCTTTTGTTAATGAGCTCAGGAAATTTTGATGGTGTTAATTTGAATGAATTTAGTGAAAACTGGATTAATGATTAGCATAGTTTGTTTTTAGGTATTTTACAATATCAATACCGTAACCAATTAATCGATTATTTTTTACCAATGCAGGAACAATCATTAATGCAAAGGGTAAATTAGGTTTTTCTTCATAGATATTAATAATTTCTACATTAATATCTAATTTATTGAGTTTATCAAGAATTTGTTTACAACCAGAACAATTGTTTCCGATAAAAAGCGTGTATGATGATGTTTGATTTTTCAACATTTATTTTAATTTTTCAATGTCTCTTATTAGGAAACGATTTCGCTCTAAATGTAATAAATTTTGTTCCTTCAATTCGTTTAATATTGTTGTAACTGTTTGTCTTGAAGTTGCTGTTAAGTTAGCAATATCTTGATGTGTTAGGAAATGTTTTACCAAAATTTCATGTCCAATTTTCTGACCTTGGTCTTGCCCCATTTCTCTAATAAAATCAATAATTCTAGTACGTGCATCTTTAAAGATAATTGACTCTAAACGTCTTTCAATTTTTTGTAATCGCAAACCAATTAGTTTGGTAACTCTTAGGTTAAGACTGGAGTTGTTAGACATTAATTCTTCCATATCTTCGATTGTCATGGCACAAATTTTAACTTCATTATCTAAGGCAATCGCAAAATCTTTTCGTTTGCCTTCTTCAACCAAACTTAATTCTCCAAAAATTTCACCAGGGCCTAAAATGGCTTTAATAATTTCTTTTCCATCATCAGAATAGGTTCCTATTTTAACTCTGCCTTTTTTTAAAAAGAATAGCACAGATGAAGGGTCGTCAGGAAAATAGATGTATTCATTTTTTTTTATAAAACTATCTTTAATTTTTTTTGCCATTTTCATCTTATCTGATAATGACAGGCATTTTAGTAAATTGAAATTTTCTAAATGCCAGAGTTTGGTTTCGGTTGACATGATTATCTTGTTTTAAGTGTAAAATTATTTGTTTAATTGAATATAGAATGTCTAAAAAGGTACATTTCTTTTTTTTTTAAGCTTAGTTTCGTTTATCAATGCCCCACATGAGTTTATTTCTTAATGTTTCTAAAAAGGTATGATTTTTAAGACGAACTAAACGAATGGTGTGTGGCGTTTTTTTTATTTTAAAAGAGGTATTAATAGGTACAGATTTAAATCGAGAATCTAATGCGACTAAGAAAGAGTCTGTTCGTGCTTCAATTTGAAATGAAAGTACTTTATTGTCAGGAATGATAAGTGGGCGAACATTCAAATTATGAGGCGCAATAGGAGTGAGTATTATACTTTCTGAACTCGGAAAAAGAATTGGACCATTGCAGCTCAGCGAATAAGCGGTTGAACCTGTTGGTGTTGAAATTATTAATCCGTCAGCCCAATAAGAGTTTAAAAATTCACCATCTAAGTAAGTATGAATAGTAATCATGGTTGAACTATCAGAGCGTTGTAAGGTGATTTCATTTAAAGCGAAATTATCGTTGCCAAATAAATTATTTTCAGTTTCAATACTCAACATGGTTCGTTTGTCAATCTCATAAGCTCCATTTATCAGGCTTTTTATGGCTTGAGCTATTTCATCGGTAGTAACACTTGATAAAAACCCCAATCGCCCAGTATTGATTCCTAAAATGGGAATATTACTATCTCTAACTAAAGTAATTGTTTCTAAAAATGTTCCATCGCCACCAATACTAATTAAATAATCAGTACCATTTAAATCACTGTGAAAAGAAAATTCTGTAATTGATTGGCTAAACCTTATTGAGTTTTCTTTCAAAAATTGATAGAAAGAGCTATAAATAGTAACTGAAATATTGTTACGGTCTAATTCATCAAAGAAAAATTGAATGGAAGAAAGGTATTTTTCGCTTACATTTTTTCCGTAGATTGCATATTTCACTTTTTGTAGTTTTATATTTCAATTCAATATTGTGAAATTAGTTGTTTTGGATTAAATAAAGAATTAAAAAATCAATTTGTTTTTATTTCACAGGGAAAGGAGTGCTTAAATAACTTTATAAGATGCATGTTTAATTAGAACATCCATTGAAATAACTTCTAGTGTTTTTTCATTTGTGGCTTCTAATATTACTTTTGGTGCAGCACCATTTTCGTATGCTTCTTTAAAACGCAATGCACACAAACACCATTTATCGCCAGGTTTTAATCCATCAAAGCCAAAAGCAGGATGAGGTGTGGACAAGTCATTACCAACGCTTTTAGAAAAAATGAGAAATTCTTCAGTAACTTCCACACAAACAGTATGCATGCCAGAGTCAGATTCATCAGTATTGCAACATCCATCTCTAAAATAGCCTGTTAAAGGGTTGTTACTACAGGCTATTAGTGGTTCTCCAAATACGTTTAAGTTTTCCATAATTTTTTAGATTTAAAAGTCAGTTTTAAAAAAGTTCAATGATTTTAAATTAATCATGTGAACGCCTTCATAATAAAAATGTAAAATATCAGCATAAGAATAGCCCATTTTTGCCATACGCATAGCTCCTTCTTGGCAAAGACCAACTCCATGTCCAAATCCTTTTCCTGATAAAATTACAAAATTTTCGTTCAAAGATACATTGAATTGGGTAGATTTCAAACTCCAATCATTTCTAAGTTTAACGAAAGGTATTTTCACATTATTTTTCTCGAAATATTGTTCTCTATTTAGTTGGAAATATTCTATGTCGCAATTGTCTTTCAGGTTTTCTTTGGGATAGTTGTGTTGAGTAATTAAGTATTGAATCCAATCTTCTTTTGGAATTTTTTTACTCCAAATTGAATTGTTTTCGTGCAAACAAAAAGTGTCTTGAATAGATTTTAAATAATATAAATTGGAGTGCCAAACATCTTCGGAATTGGCTGTTTGACCACCACAATTAGAGAAAAATGTAGCTGTGATGAGGTTAATTTCACTATCAACTATAACAATGTTGGTGGTTAACTCTGCGGCTTGATGAATAATTTCAGATTTTGGTTTTCCGTGATAGGCTTGACAATGTACTTTGTCACATAAGCTAAACCCTTCATTTTCATGTTTTTTAATGTTTTTTAATGCATAGGTGCGGCAAATAATGGCTTGCAATTTAAAATATTCTTCAGGAGGATTTTTTCCGACTTCAGCTTCAACAACTCCTGCAACATAATTATCAATGTCTATATTATTAATGAGCTGTAAATAGTTATTGTAAGGATGAACCCTTATAAAAAGGTTATCTTCATATTGGATTATTTTCCCTAAAGGTTTATTTGTTTTAAGTTTGAACGCATTTTTTGTTGCAACACCTATTATCCTTATTTTTAAGAAAGAACCATAATCTTTCTCTAAGGATTTAATGGTTATTTTATTATTCCAAAAAGAGAGTTCAATAATTTCTGTGTTATCAATTTCTTCTAGTTTACCACTTTCTGTGTAAATAATATATTTGCCTTCTTGCGGAAAGAAAAGAAATGAAATAACGGCTTGTTTGTCAAGAATACCTACATTTAGCATTTCAGCAAAAGTGCTTTTGAGAAATAAAAAAAGTAAAAGAAGAAGTATTGTTAATTTTTTCATCAAGAAGCAAATTTATACTAAACACTTATTTTATGGGCGTTGTTTTTTATTAGTTATTCACATGGCTTTTTTAATTAGAGAGGAAATTTAATAGCTTAATTTTAGGTAAGTTCTATTTTAATTTATATTTTCGTAATCAAACTAAATTATAATTCATGAAAAAATTAATCCAACTAAATTATTTCCTTTTTCTCATTTTAACTTGTTTTTTTTCTTGTACTTCCGAAACTCCAAATGAAGAAATTTTAGAAGAAGCAACTCAAAAAGAGGTTATTATTAATGAACATTCCGAAATAACTGCTGCCGATACGAGTTCAACAGGTGTTTATCAAGAAGAAGCAGGAGAAGGACCAACTTCGTTAAAAGAGGCAATGAAAGCAAATGCAGCAGAAGTTGTTGAAGAGGGCGGTTTGTCTTTTTGCGATTGTGTGAAAAAACAAAAAGCATTGAATGATTTAATAATGGAAACTGAAGATGATGCAGAAATGGATAAAGCAATGAAGGAATTAGAAGAAATGAAAGTTGGAGAATGCAAGGTATTATTTTCTGCAAAACAAAATACGATGGACGAAAAGCAAGCTCATCAACAAAAGGTGAAAAGATGTTTGTAATAGATTTTGTTGCTCATGTTGTTTGATTATCTCTGCCACAAAGACACCAAGACATGAAGTTTCACAAAGGTTCCTCTCTTTTTTTACGGTATTTTAGTTATGTATCATTTTCAAGTAATGCTTGAGTTGAATAATAAAGTATTCTGTTGATTTATTTTCTGTCAAAGAAATTGTTAAATCACAAGCCGCATCACGGTAATCGCCCGAAGCACCTACTTTGAAACGAGCTTTAGAAAGCGTTGTAATGTATTTTGTTTGAAAGCAGGGTTTTGTGGTTAAATCAATCAATATAGTATAAGGAGTGTTTATAAAATTTTCAATTTCTTTTCCTTGAGGAACATTAATAAATCTACCATAAGACATTCCATGATCGCAATAAAATATTAGGTTAACCTCGTCAAGGTTCAATTTCTTAACCAGATTGCCAAAATAACGGTCAAACCTTCTTATGCTATTTATGTATAATTTCTTGCCCATGAAATGGCCTAGAGGATCAGTAGTAAACCAATAGAACTGTACAACCCCATAGGTATCCAGAAGCTCAGAGACATTAAGGAGAGGTAGAAACATAAAAGGATCAAGTCCGGGTACGCCATAAATAATGCTGGCTCTCGCTCGTCGGGGTAGAGTAAAAAATAAATCAATAAATATCTTTTTATCCGATATAACTTTTTCTTTTTCCCGGTCATAATATCCCCACCCTACCCCACCGGTGGAATTATCTAACCCTGTTTTCAAGTGAGGAACGGTTGTTTCTGTCCCTCCGGGGAAAAGACTGAGCCCATAATGAATCATATGGCCATCCTCAAAAACAGCTTTCAAGTTAGGAAGGGAACCCTCTTCCATGTATTGAAAAAAATCCTGTGATGATACGGCATCCAGGTGAAATATAAGGAATTTTGGAGAGGCCTCTCCCGTTACCGGGAAAGACAGTAGAATTATTACTATTACAAGTACACAAAATAAGTCTTATCCAACGCAAGATGAGCCTGAAATTAAGAGTCATGCTGCTAGTATTTTATCAAATAATTTATCCCTTTCCAAC
>PHDR01000124.1 GCA_002841035.1 Bacteroidetes bacterium HGW-Bacteroidetes-12
ACGATACAATAGAAGCACTAAAAAATGAATTAGAACAACGAAGCGAAGAAATTCAATGTGTTGTTTCTTCCAAAAACACAGCGTTAAACACATTGTATTTTGGAGAAACCCAAATGCCTAAACTTAATGATTATGCTGATGGAGTTGATACACTTGAATTTTTAGTTAGAATTTCTTAAAAAAAATAGAACAATGAAAATTAATTTAAAGTACAGTTTAATTATTATTTTAATAACACAATGGCTTGTTAGTTGTTCAAACAACAGTGCAAAAGTAGATTTAATTATTCGTAATGCTACTATTTATACCGTAAACGAAACCTTTGATTTGGCTCAAGCAATAGCAATAAACAATGGTAAAATAGTTGGAATAGGAGCAGAGCATGAAATTTTAAACAAATTTGCAACAGACCACCTTATTGATGCCAAAAAGCAAACTATTTTACCAGGTTTTTATGACGCTCATTGCCATTTTGTAGGCTATGCCAAAGGCTTACAAGAAATAGATTTAGTTGGCACAACATCATTTGAAGAGGTTATAAATCGAATAAAAAAATTTGAACAACAAACGGATACTAAATTTCTATTAACAGACACAACAACTTCTATAAAATGGATAGTTGGCAGAGGTTGGGATCAGAACGATTGGGACAACAAAACCTATCCTACAAAAGAAAAATTAGACGAGCTTTTTCCTGAAACACCTGTTTATCTTACTCGAATTGACGGACATGCTGCCTTATTGAACCAAAAAGCATTAGATGTGGCTGAAATAACAATAACATCAAAAATTGAAGGAGGAATTGTTGAAATTAAAAATAACCAACTTACAGGTATTCTAATTGATAATGCTATGGAATTGGTAAAACATAAAATTCCTACCTACACCAAAAAACAACTTGCCGAAGCCTTAATGGTTGCCCAAAAAAATCTTTTTGAAGTTGGGCTAACAACCATAAACGATGCTGGATTAAATAGCTACGAAATTGAGCTGATTGATGAACTTCAACAGCAACAAAAAATTTTAATAAATGTATATGCAATGATTTCAGCAACACCCGAAATGCTTGATTATTACTTAGCCAAAAAACCTTATAAAACAAACAAACTAAACGTGCGTTCATTTAAGTTTTATGCCGATGGTGCTTTAGGCTCAAGAGGTGCTTGTCTTATACACCCTTATAGTGATTTGCTAAGCCAACAAGGGTTACTTATAAATACGCCCGAATTTTACAGAAAATACGCTCCACTTTTATACGCTAAAGGATATCAAATGAACACACACTGTATTGGCGATTCTGCCAATCGATTAATTTTGTCGGTTTATAAAGAAGTACTAAAAACCACAAACGACAAGCGTTGGAAAATTGAACACGCACAAGTGATTCATCCCGAAGATTTTGAAAAATTTAAAGCCATTACGGTAATCCCTTCCATACAGCCCACACACGCAACCTCAGATATGTATTGGGCTAAAGATAGGTTAGGAGCGGAGCGTTTAAAAAATGCTTACGCCTACAAGCAGTTAGTTCAAGAAAATGGAATAGTAGCATTAGGTACTGATTTTCCTGTAGAGGCTATTTCGCCAATAAAAACATTTTATGCAGCGGTTTTTAGAATGGACGATAAAGGATTTCCTACGGGTGGATTTCAGGCAGAAAATGGCTTAACAAGAGAAGAAACACTTAAAGGAATGACAATTTGGGCTGCTATTTCTAATTTTGAAGAAAACGAGAGGGGTAGTTTGGAAGTAGGTAAAAATGCAGATTTTATTATTTTAGATAGAGATATAATGAAAGTTGATGCACAAGAGGTATTAAAAACCAACGTAGTAATGACTTTTGTAGATGGTAAAATGGTTTATACAAAATAAACGAGTAATCGGCACTGTGAGAGCTTGTACTTGTAGCTTAAACACCGCTGAAAAAAACGAAAGTACACTCAAACTTAGTCGCTTTTCGGTAGAAAAGATAATTAGTTAGAGGAATAAATTGCTAATTAACCTGAGTTCGTGTTAAGCAAAACACTATCAGTTAGAGTGTTAGATTTTTATAAAGTTTATACTGAGTTTATCGAAGTGAAGTAAGAATAAAGTATTTTGCCCATTTCGATTCATCTCACAATAGAGCGGGACACTCAATGTAACAAAATACAGAAACTTTGTTGTTATCTCCGAATTCAGGTGAAAAGAAAAAAACTCGACTGATTTTTTATTTGTGGTTTTTATTTCATCGTTTTTATATACAATTTTACATTGTAAATATACGAAATAAGGCAGTTTAAAACAACTACCTGTTAAATTTATTTCATTGTAAATGAGTGAGTTATATTATTTTTGAGGCGGCTATTTTTAAACTATTTTTTCTTTTTTAAAAGTGGTGCCATTTATTTCTTTTAAGGCAGTTATTACAGCGTCATCTATCTCACTAATAATTTGATAGTAAGCAGAATTGTCCCATAAATTTCGGGCAATAACAGCTTTTAATCTAATCAACATAAAATCCTTGGAAATTGCTATTTGTTCATCATTTCGTTCTATTTCGTTTTTTTCAGCATAGGCGATAAAAGACTCCAACAACTCAGTTTCAGCATTAAAATTAGTTTTGAAATTAATCACGCTATTGTATTTACTTAATAGTTCTTCTCGATTTGATTGCGTGTAATCTAATGAAAATTCGTTAATCAAACCTTTTCTTAACGCCTTGCTAAAGTATTCAGAAGCCATACTCGTATCTATTGGAACAAAAACATCAGGCATTATTCCACCACCGCCATAAACCGTTCTTTTACTAATTAATGTTGAAAATTTTAATGAATCAGGAAAAATAATACTATCTTGAGTTACAAGTTCACCATGCTCATAACGTCTAGTAAATTCTTTGTAATAGGCTTCTTTTCCATCATCATAAGGTCGTTGAATACTTCTTCCTGAAGGGGTGTAATACCGAGAAACTGTTAGTCGAACAGTAGAACCATCAATCAATGAAAACGGTTTTTGTACCAATCCTTTACCAAACGAACGCCTGCCAATAATTAATCCTCTGTCATAGTCCTGAATAGCACCGCTCACAATTTCTGATGCTGATGCCGAACCTTCATCAATTAATACTACTAATTTACCAGTTTCAAAACCACCTTTTTCGGTTGTGTAATAATCTTGTTGAGGGCTATTTAATCCTTTAGTGTAAACAATACGTTTGTTTTGGTCTAAAAATTCGTCAGCAAGTTGAATGGCTGTTTTCAAGTAGCCACCGCCATTTCCTCGTAAATCAACAATAAGGTTTTTAACATTTTGTTTTTTTAGAGCTGCTAATCCTTCTCTGAATTCATCTATGGTTTTTTCGGCAAAACGATTTATTTTTATGTAGCCAGTTTCGTTATCTAACATATAAGAAGCATCCACGCTGAAAATGGGAATCTTATCTCTTATAATAGTAAAATTTAACAGTTCTTTTTCTCCTTTTCGTTTAATTCCTACTTCTACTTTTGTTCCTTTTTTTCCACGCAATTTATCTTGTACATCGCTATTTTGTAAGCCTATGCCAGCAATATTTTTTTTATCCACTTCAATTATTTTATCACCAGCCTGTATTCCTACTTTTTCGGAAGGACCACTTGGAATAGGAGAAACAACGATTAGCGTGTCGTGGTGAATGTTGAATTGTATGCCTATTCCTTCAAAATTTCCTACTAATGGCTCGTTCATTTTTTCGAGTTCATCTTTTGGAATATATACAGAATGAGGGTCTAAATCTTTTAAAAGTGCAACTATGGCTGTTTCAACTAGTTTATTTTCATTGGTAGAATCAACATAAGCATAATTAACCAGTTGCAGTAAATTATCTATTTTCTGACTTCCAGCTGTTGATCGTTGTTGAGAAAACAAGAAGTTGGTAAAAATAAATAAGGAAATAACAAATATGTATGTCTTTTTAATAGTCATAAGCTCAGTTTGTTTAACATGATTAACAAATTTAAGAAAACGGATTGAGTATAAAAAGTTAATGTTCCTTAAATAAAATAAGAAAAGAAATTAAAATTCTACATTTAATTGTTGGAGAACTACTTTTAGACTAAGCAGTAAATTTTGTTTTTCGGTTTCATCTTCGTCTATGGCTTCTTCTAAATCAAGAATCAAGTCGTTAATTTCTTCTTCGTTAAAAGTTGCGTCAAAATTTTCTATTACGGTTAAGACTTCCAAACAGACTAAATAATCATTTTTTATAGCTTGTTTAATTAAAAAATCAATGTGATTACTAACATCCAAACCTGATTGCCAAAAAATAGAAATTAAAAAGGGTTTTATTTCACTGTATTTTTTTGAGGCGATGGCTTTGATTAGTTCATCTATTGCTTTTTCTAGTTTTAAATCAAAAAGTAAGGAACTAATTTCTTGCTTAATTTCAGCATCATTATTTTTTATATAAACATCTAAAATGGGATGAATTGCTTCTGGTTTACCACTAATTCTTAATTGTTTTAGTGCAACTAAAATTTTTTGATTATCGTCAGATAAAAGGTCTTTAATGATGTTGTTGAATCTATTATCGTTTCTTTTTATTTCAGACATTAAGTTAAAAGTTTATAAAGTATATAAGAAAATGAGTAATTATTTAAGTGTATAATAATTACTCATTTTCTATCTTATAATGTGCTATTAATAAATATTTAGTAATAAATAAGTCTTCGCACTTTAGCAATGTGTTTAGCTAAACGAATAACTTGTTTTGTATATCCAAATTCATTATCATACCAAACATAGAGTACAATGTTTTTCTTATCTACAGAAACAATGGTTGCATTGCTATCAAAGACAGAACAGCAAATGTTTCCAATTATATCGGTAGATACTAGTTCAGGGTCATTTTCATATTTAATTTGATTTACCAATTTACCTTGAAGAGCAGCTTTTCTAATCAACTCATTCACTTCTTCAACAGAGGTTGTTTTGCCAACTTCTAAACTCAAAATTGCTAACGAGCCATTAGGTGTAGGAACACGCACAGCATTGGCTGTTAGTTTATCTTTAAGTGAAGGAATTACTTTGGTAACTGCATTTCCGGCACCTGTTGAAGTAATTACCATATTAACAGCTGCAGAACGTCCTCTTCTGGGTTTTTTGTGCATGTTATCCAACAGGTTTTGGTCATTGGTGTAAGCATGCACTGTTTCAATGTGTCCTTTAACAACACCTAATTCGTTTTCAATTACATGAAGAATAGGAGATATTGCATTGGTGGTACATGAGGCTGCAGAGAAAATAGTTTCGTTTTCTAAATCTAATGTATCTTCATTTATTCCATAAACAACATTAGGAACTTCTTTTCCTGGAGCAGTTAGTAATACTTTGCTAATTCCTTTTGCTTTAGTATGACGAGCTAATTGTTCACGAGTAGTAAAAACTCCTGTATTGTCAATTAGCAAAGCATTATTAATTCCAAAAGCTGTATAGTCAACATCTTCAGGATTGTTAGCTTCTATCATTTTCACAATTTGACCGTTTATGATAAGTGCTTTATTTTCAACATCAACATCCACGCTACCAGAAAACATTCCATGAACAGAATCATTTCTTAACAATGCAGCTCTTTTAATCATATCAGCTTCAGAAACAGTTCTTGTTACAATTGCTCTTAAACGTAATTGTTGCCCTTTTCCTGCTTGTTTCACTAATTCTCTAGCTGCCAATCTTCCAATTCGTCCAAATCCAAATAACACAATATCTTTTGGTTTTATGTTATGGTCTTCAGAACTTTCAAAACCCGTAAGTTTAGCTTTTAAAAAGTCTGCTTGAGAAGTGTAATCTGATTTTTGCTTATTCCATTCGGCAGCTAATTTACCTATGTCAATTTTTGAAGGGGCAATTTCAAGCGTTTTGAGTTCTTTTGCCAACGAAGAAGTATCAAAAATATCAACAGGGTTAAAGGCAATACTTTTTGCTTTTGAGTGTAAATTTAACACATCAGAAATACTTTTATCTACCAAAGGATTTCTAAAAAGTACTAATTCTACCGATTTTTCGTACATTAAATAGCCAATAGAACTAATTAATTTAACCGCAGCTTTTTCACGGTTTACATAATGATTTAGATTTTCTTCGTACGTTTTGTTTTTATCAAGAATTTCCATTTTATAAAGTTTTTGAGTTTATACATTTAAAAGTTTATGAGTTTATAAAGTTTAAAATTCACACAACTTATCCCTGCCTGCCCCGACTTATCGGGGACTTCTCGGAATCCACACATTCACACATCCACACATTAATACTATCCTAAATATGCTTTTAATAATTTGCTTTTTGATGAATGGCGTAATCTTTTAATTCCTTTTTCCTTGATTTGTCTCACTCTTTCTCTTGTTAGCTCAAATTTTTCACCAATTTCTTCTAAAGAAAGTGGGTGTGGAACTCCAATGCCATAAAATAAAATAATTACTTCTTTTTCTCTATCAGTAAGCGTTGATAATGAACGATGTATTTCTTTTTGTAAAGATTCGTTCATTAATAATAAGTCGGTTCTTGGTGCATCACTATTAAACATAACATCTAATAAATTACCTCCATCTTCGTCATTTCCAAAGGGGGCATCCATAGAAACATGCCTTCCAGAAATTAAAGTAGAATCTGTTACTTTATCTTTAGAAATATCTAACAGATCAGCAATTTCATCAGCAGAAGGTTCTCTTTCAAATTCTTGCTCTAATTTAGAAAATGTTTTTTTTATTCTATTTAAAGAACCAACTTGGTTGAGTGGTAAACGAACAATTCTAGATTGTTCGGCAATGGCTTGTAAAATGGATTGACGTATCCACCAAACTGCATAAGAAATAAATTTAAAACCACGAGTTTCATCAAAACGCTGAGCGGCTTTTATCAAACCTAAATTTCCTTCATTAATTAAATCAGGCAGGGTTAATCCTTGATTTTGATATTGTTTTGATACGGAAACTACAAACCGTAAATTAGCTTTCACTAATTTTTCAAGAGCTATTGAATCTCCTTGTTTAATTCGTTGAGCCAATTCTACTTCATCTTCAGCTGTTATGAGTTCTTCACGCCCAATTTCTTGTAAATATTTATCCAAAGAAGCACTATCACGATTGGTAATAGATTTAGTAATTTTTAATTGTCTCATTTAAAGATAATTTATGTTAAAATAGATAGGAATGCAAATTTACTCCCTTTTTTCAGATGAATAATTAAAATAGATGTATTTTTTTAACTTTAATCTAGCAGGAATATTTGTGTTGAATAACTTTGTAACAAAAGGTGTATTTTTCATAATCACTAAAGTTAAAAAAGAAACTTAGTTTTGTTTTTATTTTTATATAACTACCACGAATGAAACAGCTTCATATTTTAATTGTAACTACCTTTGGAGCAGGTTTTTCGCCTTTTGCTCCAGGAACAGCAGGAGCAATGGTTGGTTGTTTGTTTTTGTGGGTATTTAATCAATTTGCAATTTTTCCAACTTATCCAAATCCATTATTTTTTATTGTATTAATTTTAGTTGTTGCCCTTATCGGAATTTATTCAACCAATCAATTAGAAAAAGAATGGGGAAAAGACCCTTCAAAAGTGGTTGTTGATGAGCTTGTTGGCGTGTGGATAACGATGGTTTTCGTGCCTTTTTCGTGGCTAAATTTAGCATTAGCTTTTGGGTTGTTTCGTTTTTTCGATATTGCAAAACCCTTGGGAATTAGAAAAATGGAAAATTTTAAAGGAGGAATAGGCGTGATGGCAGATGATGTGTTGGCAGGAATTTATGCCAATTTGGTGCTTCAACTTATTTTGTATTTTTTATGAAGAAGAAAAAGTTTATACTTTCATTTTTAAAATACCAAACAGCAGCAATTTCTGCTACCTTGGTTGATTTCGGTGTTTTTTTTT
>PHDR01000125.1 GCA_002841035.1 Bacteroidetes bacterium HGW-Bacteroidetes-12
TGTTTGAGAAATTATACTGTCACAGCCATTTATTGATTGTAGGGTGTCGATATAAGTTCCTGGAATAGTTTGGTAATTCCCAAAAATTAAGACACTATCACCGGCACAAATACTTACTGTTCCTAAATTTTGGTTGTAAGTTGGGTTTACTATTAACTGTTGCACCAAAATACTATCGCAACTTAAATAGGTGGTTAAGGTATCATAGTAAATTCCAGCTATACTTTGGTATGTGCCAAAAATTAAAGCACTATCTCCTTGGCAAACAATGCTATCTACCAAATTGGTACTTTGATTTGGGTTTATCGTTACATTAATGGTGTCAGTGGCATAACAAGTTCCTGTTGTTACTTCAACATAATACGATCCAGTTGTGTTAACTGTAAATGTTTGCTGATTGTAAGGAAATCCTATTCCACCCATCCATTGATAGGTTGACCCACCAGCTCCTGCATTTAAAACAACACTTTGCCCTTGACAAATGGCAGTGTCATTTCCTAGGCTCACTGAAGTGTTAGTTAATACAGCTAATGTTTGTTCTGTAATACTATCACAACCATTAACGGTAGTTGTTGAGTCGTAATAAACCCCAGCTATAGTTTCATAGTTTCCAAAAATCAAGGCACTATCACCGGCACAAATACTTACTGTTCCTAGATTTTGATTATAAGCAGGATTAACAATTAATTGTTTTACCAAAATACTGTCACAATTTGTTGATGCGGTTAAAGTATCGTAATAAGTTCCTGCAATGGTTTGGTAAGTTCCAAAAATTAATGCACTATCGCCTTGACAAACAGTTTCATTGGTTAAGTTGGTGGTTACAATTGGATTCACCGTTACATTTATGGTGTCGGAAGTTGTACAAGCTCCCAAAGTTGCTACAACGTAATAGGTTCCAGTAGCATTTACTGTGTAAGTTTGTTGGTTGTATGGAAAACCAATGCCATTCATCCATTGATAAGAGCCTGCTCCTGCACCAGCATCTAAAGTAATGCTACTTCCTGCACAAAAAGCTGTATCATTTCCTAAATTAAATAGGTGCGAAGGATTTACATTTAATGTTTGAGTAACAATACTATCACAACCGTTAATACTAGTTAAAGTATCGGAATAAACCCCGGCAACAGTTTCATAGTTACCTAAAATTAAGGCACTATCTCCATTACAAATACTAACTGTTCCTAAGTTTTGGTTGTAAGTAGGGTTTACTATTAGTTGTTGAACCAAAATACTGTCGCAACCTGTACTTGCTAAAACGGTATCACGATAAGTTCCTGCAACAGTTTGATACACCCCAAAAATTAAAGCACTATCGCCTTGACAAATGATGGAATCTGGTAAATTAGTTGTAACAATTGGATTTACAGTTACCGTGATTGAATCAGTATCGCTACAAGTTCCAAAACTTGCCGTTACAAAATAAATTCCTGTAGTGTTTACTGTTAATGTTTGATTTTGAAATGGTGGAGTAGCAGTGTTTTGCCACAAATAAGTAGCACCTGTATTTCCTGCATTTAAAATAATGTTGTTTCCTGCACAAAAAGCGGTATCGTTACCTAAATCTACTGTTGGCATTGGATTTACGGTAATCACAATAGAATCTATTCCTGTACAACCAGCAGTGTCAGTAACAAACACATAATAAATACCAGTAGTATCAACTAAAAAAGTTTGAGCGGAAGAACTATCCTGCCATTCGTATGTTGCTCCACCAGGAAATACTCCTGCATTTAAAGTTAGTGTTTGTCCATCACAAAAAGTAGTATCATTACCTAAATTAATAGCTAAGAAACACCCTAAAGGTTCGTTAGCACAACCATTTAACTGACCATCACCCCCAACACCACCACTAAAAATAGTATTTAGATTAGATGCTTGAGTATAACAATCTTTACTGTGTCCATCACCACTACCACCAGCCGACATGGTCATGTTTAAGTTAGAAGTTTGCGTGTAACAATCTTTACTATGCCCATCACCACTACCACCAGCAGACATGGTCATGTTTAAGTTAGAAGTTTGCGTGTAACAATCCTTGCTATGCCCATCACCACTACCACCAGCAGACATGGTCATGTTTAGGTTAGTAGTCTGAGTATAACAATCTTTGCTATGCCCGTCTCCGTTCCCTCCTTGTGAAAGCGTAGTGTTTAAATTTGAAGCTTGAGTATAACACCCTTTGTCATAGCCGTCTTTGCTTCCTCCATTAAAAATAGCATTGTTTTGAGCTACCATTAAAGTGGAACTACAAAGTAGTAACAACAATAGATATATGATATGTTTAGTCATTTTTTTTCAGTTGTTCTGTTGACAGTTGTCAGTTCACAGTCATCGAAACTTCTGTCTTCCAACAAATTTTTATTTATTATTATTGAGCTGTTCTTACACCTCTACCACCATAACTCGCTACTCTAGCTCCAGTAGATGAATGATGATGAGCAACATAACGTGAAGAAGTTCTGATTTTATCAGCAGTATCTCCATAACTACCCCCTCTTACACCCAAACCCCAAATTGATGTAGGCCAATTAGCTACATTGTAAATTCCTGCAGCATCAATACTACCATCGCCATGTGAACCATTAAATGTTCTGCTTTCTGCCCTACCAACTGGCATTACATATTCCCATTGATTTCCTGTCATTTCCATTATTCCATAGTATGTTGCTCCAGCTTCCACTCTGTTAGGAGTAGCTAAACTTGCAGCAAAGATTCCAGCTCTGTATGGCCGTGAGTTATTTGTTAAACTGTAAGCTGCATTTCCTAAAATATTTACAGCATTAACAGTTTCGTTAGGTAAGCCAGCATTTGTTAAAGTATATCCAGGGCCAGCTTTAATGGAAATATCTCCCCAAGCAAATTCATCAGGAGTTGGTAAAAATCCAATACCTCTTGAACCTCGACAAGCTTTTTCATATTCTAACTCAGTCATTGGACGTAATCCACTCCAATCTAAATAACTGTAGAAATCTGCATAATTTGTTAACATTAGTGGTCTATCAGGCGAACCTGCTGCAAAGGCTGGATGAGACCCTGTGATGGATTGAGTTAAAGCGTTATATCCTCCCATATATCTAGCGGTAGCTTGAGGTAAAGTTAGTTTATTTAAAAAATCAGCATATTGTCCTTGAGTAATTTCATATTTCATACAATAAAAAGCATTAAATCCTTTTGGAAATAACGCTGGCAATGTCACTGATGCTGCATCATGAAAATCTTCCCAAACTGCATTAGCCATACCAGCTTTGTTGTTGTTGCCTAATGAACCAACACTTCCTCCTCCAAGAGTAAGAGCTGCTTCTGAAGTTAGGTAAAAAGGATTTCCAGTTGTTCCCGCTTCAAAATTACCTTGTACAGATGTAACAGAGCCATCTCCCAAATAAAAAGCACCTTGTGGTACATATACCATTTCAATAGCAAATACACAAACTTCCACGCTATCGTCATCATTTAAACCATCAGCACCATAATCCCAACGTAAACGAGCACCAGTAAAGTTAACATTACCAATACCGTTGGCATTTCTATACAAAAAAGCACCTTTACCATCGGATGTAGTATTAATGGTTGCTCCAGATGGTTCTGTGTTACCATCATTGGCTGCAGTTCCATCTACATAGTTTAGGGTAGCATGAAACCAAGTATTCATTGGTGGTATTCTATATTTCACAAACACATAAGCTGCATCCCAGTTACTTTCTAATGTTGAAGTTCGCCATGAATTTTCCCAACTTACATCAAATTTTACGTGCGTATAATTCCCCGCAGTATTTTGATTAACAATAGAAGTGTTAGATACAGCAATGTTGTTAGCAAACAAATTTGTTGTTGAAGCAATAGCCATCAATAGTATAGCCAAAGCGATTTTTCTTGATTTTTTTAGTAATGAATTTTTCATTTTCGTATGTGTTTTTATTTTGGTTACTATATAAAATTATAATTAATCGTAAATTATAATTAATCGTTGCAAAGGTTTGTTTTGTTAGCGAAACGTGCAATACGGCATTTGCCCTATTTTTTCAAATTTTTATGATTTTTTTCTCAATACATTTATGAATAGCCTCTATTTTATTATGAGCACTTAATTTTTTATAAATATTTTCGGTGTGTTTTCGGACTGTAGCAGGGCTTATATTTAGACAGCCTGCTATTTCGCTGTATTTTAATCCTTTATATATTAAAGATATTACTTCTTTTTCTCGTTCAGTTATTGTATGATTTTTATTCTTTTCCATAGATTGAGCAAAGAACAATAAAAATAAATAACCATTCAATACGGCATTTGTCGTATTTACGAATTACAATTGTAGATTTTTGATTTACGATTTGTGAGTTGAATACTGAGAACTGAGAACTGATAAAAACTAAATAATATTGTGTTTCATTGCTTTTTGAACAGCTTCCATTTTATTATGTACTTGCAGTTTTTTATAGATATTTTCTATGTGCTTTCTAACGGTGGGAGGGGAAATAAACAAATTTTCGGCAATGAGTTGATAGTTTAAACCTTTTGCTAATTGTTCTAAAATTTCGGTTTCTCTTTTGGTAAGTGATATTTCTTCTACTTGCACTTTATCTGATGTTATTTTTTCGGGGAAACGTAATAAATTCAACGCTTTTGCTGCAATAGAAGGTGTCATGGCTGCACCACCTTCTAACACCTGGCAAATTCCATTGTGCAACGTATCTGGTGTAATTTCTTTAAGTAAATAACCATCTGCTCCAGCTTTTATGGCATTAAAAATATTTTCATCGTCATCAAAAACAGTAAGCATTATAATTTTTATTTGTGGATAACGGTTCTTAATAAGCTCAGTAGCTTTTATACCATCCATTTCGGGCATTTGAATATCCATTAATACGACATCAATATTGTGGTCGTCTTCTAATTTTCCAATCAATTCTGCTCCATTTTTTGCTCTGTACTTAAACTTAAAATCATCAAAAAAAGAAAGTTTTTCTTCAATGGATTGAGCTAAAAAATTATTGTCTTCTGCTATGGCTATTTTTATGTTCATACTAATTTGTTTTTTAGGCAAATTTAGGAAGTAAGTATCTTATAAATAATACGTCATTTAGCTTATTTAATTTGCATTTCTAATAATATTGTTGTGCCTTTTTCTGGTGTTGAGTCTATATTGAATCTTGCTTTTATAGATGTTGCTCTGTTTTTCATATTATCTAACCCATTGCCTAATTTTACTTCATTAATATTAAATCCTATTCCATCATCCTCAATCTTTAGTATCAGTTTACCTTGTTCTTCTTTAAGCAATACGTTTATGGTTGTTGCTGCCGAATATTTTAACGAATTGTTTATGGCTTCTTGAACTATTCTGTAAATATTAACTCCCTCAATTGCATTAAAACTAATTTTTTGTTGCACATCCACCTCAAAATTAAAAGCAATGTTTTCTTTAACAATTTTGGCTGTTTCAATGTAATTATACAATCTCGATTTTAAATCTTCGAAACTTATTTCATCTTTATTTAATGCCCAAATGGTATCTCTAAGTTGGGTAATGGTTGTTCTACTAAAATCAGCAATACCGTGTAGTTTATCTCTAAGTTTTTCGTCTGCTGTTTTAAACAAATAACCCATATTATCTACCGAAGAAATGATAAAAGTTAGTTGAGAACCAATATTGTCATGTAAATCCCTTGATATTCTTATTCGTTCTTCATGTAATTCATTTTGAAGTGTAACTTTGGCTAACTCATCTTTCAATCTATTTTCTTCAATAAGTTTTTGTTGCTTAAATTTTTGTTGTTTGTATATATAAACTCCCAGAATAATAATAAAGATGATTACTAAAGCCAAGCCTATAAGTGTGTAATTCCTTTGTCTTACTCGTAATTGTTCTTTTGTAATAATAACCTCTTGTTCTATTAGCTGTTTTTCTTTCTTTTCGGTTTCGTATTGAATTTCCAATTGGGCTATTGCTTTATTGGATTTTTCGTTTAACAGGGAATCTTGTAAGTTATGAGCTATTTTTAAATAGTTAATAGCTTCGTTGGGTTGATTGGTTTTTTCCAAACACGCTGCTAAATACGAAGAGGCATATTGAGCCAAGTGGACATAGTTGTTTTCTATAGCTTTTTCATAACTTTTTCTAAACCAATCAGCTGCTTCGGCATATTTTCCCTGACTGTAATAAAAATCGGCAAATTGCACTGAAGTTTCCGCAATGCCGTAAACATCATTTCTTTTTGTTCTTATAATATAAGCTTCTTCTAAATATGCTTTAGCTTTTTCAAAATTATTTTTTAGTGCAAAAGCTCCCGCTAAGTGTCCTAATGCAAAAGGAATGCCTATGCTATCTTTTTGGGTTATTTTTAAATCTAATGCAAGATTGTAATAATAAATGGCACTATCTATATTTCCAGCTGTTTCTTGTAATACTCCAAAGTTATCATAGGTAGGATTTAAACCTACAAAATCTTGATTTTTTTCTAATAGGAAAATGGCTTTTCGCATGTAATACATTGCTTTTTCAATGTCTCTTGTTCTAAACGAATACCCTAACCCTCCATAAGCATTTCCCAATAATACTTCATCTCCAATTTCTTCATAAATTTTAATAGCCTTTAAGTTATAATCTGTCCGTTTATCAAAATTGCCTAAAAAGTAGTTTACTAAAGCTAATTTATCATAAATTTTAGCCAAATTTAACGGTTGAATTTCTGCTTTTTTTTTGGCTAAATTTAAAAAGATTGTTTCTGCAACATCTGTACGAGCAACTATTTTATCGTAAGGAATAGTTAATGCCATTTCTATTTGCTGTTCTAAGCTTACTTTTTCCATTTCTTTAACAACACTATCAATGTAGTTTGTTTGTGAAAACCCCAATACGCTTATAAATAGAAAGAAATTAAAAAATATGTTTTTCATGTTGATATTATATTTTTAATAAACGAAGTTATTAACCTGACGGCAATATATATCGCAACCTCCGCCTGAGGCGGATCGGAAATTAATTAACGATTTAGTTGCGAGCCCCGAAAGTTAAACTTTCGAGGATTCTCGTAAACGGAATATTACTCAAACTAAACATTTCCGCGGTATTAGGGAACTACTAAGTTTGGGTATATCGTAAAACAAAACTGAATATCTAATTGATTATCAGTTGTAATCTTAATATCCTAATGTCTATATTCTATGGTCTAGTTAATAATACTCCTCAAAAATAAATGAATACATTAAATATACAATAGTTTAATAAAAATAAATTTTTTATTTCTTCATCATTTTTTGTTTACATTTGTTTCATTATCAATAGCATTTAAAACAAACTCACATGAAAACAATTATGTTAGTTCCTTCATTACTAACTGTTTTTCTGCTTTCTGCTACACCAATGCTAAGCCAAACCCAACCTTTTCAAAAAGGAAAGTGGATTGTTGATGCGGGTGTTGGTTTTGGAAATTATGTTACTAATCTTCAAACAGAAACTACTTTCTCTACTAATCAATTTAATAGTAATCCTATTTATGGAACGAGCTTAGATGGGGCATCAGACCCTATGGGAAGTATTATTATTCCTATTAAAATTGAATATGCCATTTCTAATAGATTTGGTGTTGGGCTAAAATTTGGGCAAAATAATTTTTTAGTTAATAATAATGATATTTACAATGCTTCTTCCATAAGAAGTAGAGACTTTGGTGTTCGGTTAAACTTTCACTTAAATACGAATGAGGAAAACGATTTATTTATTGAACTTATTTTAGGTTCTTCTAATATTAAATGGATTTACAACGATTTTTCTACTAACAATCTTAGCTCTTTAAAAGGAAGGGGCGGGTATTTGAGCATAGGCTTTAATGATAGGTTTTATTTT
>PHDR01000126.1 GCA_002841035.1 Bacteroidetes bacterium HGW-Bacteroidetes-12
ACATCAAATAGTCCACTATTTGATGTAAAATTAAAGAAAAATCTACTCAAAATAATTCCAAAAATAACTATCGGCTAATTAATAGAACCCACCTTAAGTTCTTTTCTCTACCCTAAATGTCGTCTATTGGAGTTGTAAGTGAGTAAGAAAGCATATAAGTTGGTTTCCATTTGTTCTAAATTTTCGTAATGGTTTATTTTTATGGTATTGTCTTTTATAGTTCTATTTACTCTTTCTACCATTCCATTATCGGTTAAAACATGTGTAGTGTTAAGTTGTTTTATCGAGTTGGTGATGCGTTTATTCCTAAATTAGGATTAGATATTTTTAATTTTAATCTCGGCTTGAGTTATGATGTTGCAGTGTCAGGGCTAAATGGTGCTGGTGGTTTTGAGTTCTCGCTTCAATATATTGTGCCAGGAGGATTGCAATATGGAAAAGGTACTGCCCCTAAAATATATTAATATTTTTCTTTATTTACTAATTATTAATTATTAATTAACAAAAAATGTAACTTTATAACTTATTTTTGAAGTTATGAAACAATTGTTTTTTTTGATTTTCACTACATTTATATTTCATTCTGTTTTTTCTCAATTTACAGATAATTTTTCGGATGGAAATATTTCAAATAATCCTACTTGGATAGGGGACACGAATAATTATATTGTAAACGCTTCTTTTCAAATGCAGCTAAACGCCCCTGCTGTGGCAGATGTAATGTATACTTCAACACCTTCATCTTCCATTAATAATGCAGTATGGGAGTTTTTTGTGCAGTTTAATTTCAATCCTTCATCCACAAATCAAGCTAAAGTTTACTTGGTTTCAGACCAAGCAAATTTAAAAAATTCACTCAATGGCTATTTTGTTAAAATAGGCAACACTGCTGACGAAGTTAGTTTATATAGACAAGATGGAACAACAGAAACTATGATAATTGATGGCACAAATGGAAGGTTAAACACTGCTCAAGTAACCGTTTCTATACAAGTTACTAGAGATAATTTAGGGAACTGGCAACTTTTTTCCGATACTTTGGGTGGAACTAACTATTTTTTAGAAGGTAGTGTTTTCGATAATAACCATACAGCATCTGCTTATTTTGGAGTAGTATCCATCTATACCGCCACTCGATCAACTTTATTTTTTTACGATAATATTAATGTTACAGGAACTGCTTTTATAGATAACATTCCTCCAACAATTGATTCTGTTGTGGTAGTAAATACAACTAATTTAGATGTGTATTTTAATGAACCCGTTGATTTAATTACCAGCCAAACGCTTACCAATTATAGCATTAACAACGGAATAGGAAACCCAAATAATGCGACACGAGATGTAATCGATAGTTCCTTAGTGCATCTAACCTTTGCAACAGCTTTTACAAACGGACAAAACTACATTTTATCTGTTACAAATGTTGAAGATACTGTTTCAAACCCTATAAATATTCTTACTCAACCATTCACCTATTTTGTTGCAATAAACCCATTAAAAGGAGATGTAATTATCAATGAAATTTTTGCTGACCCGACACCTCAAGTTGGACTACCTATTGAAGAATTTGTTGAATTACATAACACAACCAACAATGTTTATAACTTGAATGGTTGGAAATTTATCAACACAACAACGATTAAAAATTTACCCAATTTTGTTTTACAACCCAACAGTTTTGTGATTTTATGCGATGTTAGTGATACTGCTTTATATTCTCCTTTTGGTGATGTAATAGGAATTCCTTCTTTTACTGCATTAACAAACGGAGGAGATAGTCTTTCAATATTAGACAATAACAATAACATCTTAAATGTTGTTTCTTACAGTGACACATGGTATAAAGACAATATTAAGAAAAATGGTGGATGGACATTAGAACGTATTAATCCTTTTGCTGTCTGTGATAATTCTGATAACTGGACTGCATCAATGAATCCAGTAGGAGGCACTCCAGGAACTCAAAATTCAGTTTTCGACACTACCCCAGACACCCAAGCCCCATCCATTTTAAGTGTTGAAAACATTACGGCTACGCTATTAGAAGTAAGTTTTAGTGAAACGATGGATAGTTTAAGCATAGCAAATGCAATCTATACCATTTCAGGAGGAATTACAATAACAGGAGTTGTTGTTGGAACAAATTTCAAATCTGTCATGCTTACAATAAACCCTGTTTTAGATTCATCTACTGTTTATACGCTTCAAATACAAAATGCAACCGATTGTTCTGGAAATACACTCAATCCAAATATTTATAATTTTGGTATTGGTAACAGTCCGCTTGAATTTGAAGTTGTTATAACAGAGTTATTTCCTGATCCAGAACCATCTGTTGGATTACCAGAACAAGAATACTTAGAATTATTTAATAACACCAACAAAATAATTAACCTAGCAGGATGTTTTATCTCTGATTTAAGTACAAACACGCAAATTACAACAGGAAAGATTCTACCTGGAGAGTATGTTATTATCTGTCATAACAACTTTATAAATCAATTTACTCCTTTTGGAAGAGTAATAGGCGTTTCTTCGCTTCCATCATTAAACAATGCCTCCGATAAAATAAGCTTATTAGATCCTAATTCAAATGTAATTCATTCTGTTACCTATTTTGACTCATGGTATCGAGATGACATAAAAAAACAAGGTGGTTGGAGCTTAGAAATGATAGATCCAAATAACCCTTGTGGAGAAGCTGATAACTGGATTGCTTCCACCAAATGGTTTGGGGGGACTCCTGGCACTCCAAACACAGCATTAGCATCAAATTTGGATGTATTTGCACCAAAATTACTTGAAGCTAATGCCACTTCTGATTCAACCGTGGTACTTACTTTTAACGAAATACTTAATGCAACATCTGTATTAGCTGCCACCTATTCCATTACTCATGGAATTTCTGTTGCTTCGGTTCAGATTCTTGATGAAAAAACTGTAAAACTAACCCTCAGCAACAAGCTTGTTTTTCAAGTAAAATACACCGTTTCTGTTGCGGGAGCTTTTGATTGTGTTGGTAATGTTATTGGAACCTCCAATACAGCAATTTTTGCATTGCCCGAGCAAGGTTTTAAAGGAGATTTAATCATCAATGAGGTTTTGTTTAATCCTTTTACAGGTGGTTCCGATTTTGTTGAAATTTACAACAATTCTAACAAATTTATCAATCTTCAAGATTGGTATTTGGCTAATTTGTCTGGAAATACTATTGCTAATTTAAAAACAATTATTTCAAAACCCAAATTACTTTTACCAGGCGAATTTGTTTTACTTACAAAAGATGCAAACAACATTGCTTTAGAATATCTCAATTCAAAAACTAACACTTTTATACAAATGGCTAGTTTGCCTACTTATAATAATGGAGATGGAACAGTTGTTTTATTAAACAACCTCAATATGGTTGTAGATAGCTTTAACTATAATGAAGATATGCATTTTTCATTGTTAAACAGTGTTAAAGGCGTTTCCCTTGAGCGAATTGATTACAACAGACCAACCAACGAAAAGACCAACTGGCACTCAGCAGCTGAAGATGTTGGTTTTGCTACGCCAGGTTTTGAAAACTCTCAATTTCAGCGAGCCAACATTGATGGAGAAAATATTACTATTGACCCAAAAACATTTTCACCTAATAACGATGGGGTGGATGATGTGTTAAACATCTCCTATAATTTTTCAACACCTGGTTTTGTAGCTACAATAGTAATTTATGATGCTAAAGGAAGATTGGTTAGAAATTTAATTAAAAACGAATTATTAGGGACTAAAGGTACATTTAGCTGGGATGGAATTAACGAAAACCGAGAAAAATCCAGAATAGGGATTTACATTATTTATGTAGAAGTTTTTAAACTCGATGGCACAACACAATCTTTCAAAAAAACCGCTGTGTTGGCAGGAAGGTTTGATTAATACTAGAATACTCAAAACAAAAAAGCTCAAGAAATTTCTTGAGCTTTTTTAGTAATTATACCGATTATACATTCAATATAGTCCAATTTCAGCTACCGCTTCATTGTACTATTTTCATAGTATATCGGCATTAACTCCCGAAAGCTTTCGGGATAAAATTATATTTTAGTTTGGACTAAAATATAATTACAATTGGTATTATTTTTTATTGTTTTAAACTATTCCTTGATCTATCATTGAGTCAGCAACCTTTACAAAACCAGCAATGTTTGCTCCTTTAAAATAATCAACATAATCGCCTTCTTTACCATATTTAACACATTCTTTGTGAATGGAAACCATAATGCTTTTTAAACGCTCATCTACTTTTTTGGCAGACCAATTACCATGCAATGCATTTTGACTCATTTCTAAACAAGATGTTGCTACACCACCAGCATTAGAAGCTTTTCCTGGAGAGTATAAAATTTTGCTTTTTATAATTAATTTGTAAGCTTCAGGTGTGGAAGGCATATTTGCAACTTCAACAACACATTGCACACCATTATCTAACAATTGTTGAGCACTTGCTCCATCTAACTCATTTTGAGTAGCACAAGGCATAGCGATATCTACTTTTTGTTCCCATGGTCGTTTGTTTGGAAAATAAGGTACTTTATATTTTTCAGCATACGGTTTAATCATGTCTGAATTTAATGCTCTTAACTCCAACATATATTCAATTTTTTCGCCAGAGATACCATCCTTGTCATAAATATATCCATCAGGACCAGAAAGCGTAACCACTTTTCCGCCAAGTTCGGCAGCTTTTTTAGCAACTCCCCAAGCCACATTTCCAAAACCAGAAACAGCTATAGTTTTTCCTTTAATATCCATTCCTTTTGTTGCTAACATCGATTGCAAAAAGTAAACTGCTCCGTATCCAGTAGCTTCGGGTCGTAACCGAGAACCTCCCCAATTAAAGCCTTTTCCAGTTAAAACTCCTGTAAAATCACTTGTTAATCTTTTGTATTGACCAAACAAGTAACCTATTTCTCTTGCTCCAACACCTATATCACCTGCCGGAACATCTGTGTTTTCACCAATATGTCTGTATAATTCTGTCATAAACGATTGGCAAAATTTCATTACTTCATTTTCCGATTTTCCTCTAGGATCAAAATCAGAACCACCTTTTCCTCCACCCATAGGCAAAGTTGTTAGTGCATTTTTAAATGTTTGTTCAAATCCTAAAAATTTAAGAATAGATAAGTTTACAGAAGGATGAAAACGTAAACCACCTTTATAAGGTCCTATTGCTGAGTTAAATTGAACTCGATATCCTGTGTTAATTTGAACCTCTCCTTTATCATCTAACCATGGCACTCTAAAAATAATAGATCTTTCGGGCTCAACCATTCTATCTAAAATTTTAGCTTTTATGTATTTTGGATGGTTGGCTATAAAAGGAATAACTGATTCTGCTATTTCTTCAACAGCTTGGATAAACTCAACTTCGTGAGTATATTTCGCTTTTATTCGATCCATAAAAGCCTTAATTTCTGCTTCGTGTTTTGACATGTTTGACATAATCTGAAAATTTAAAAATTTAAACTCTTTTTTTAAAATTAAAGGGCAAATGTAGGTATATTTAACACATGAGATAATTATTTGTTGTGAAATTTACAGGCTTATAAAACAGGAAATAGAACCTCTTTTTTTAAGCACTTTTAATGAATTAATAATCAAAATTATACAACAATAACTAGTTGTGTTTTTGTAACAATTTTATACAAATTTTCTCTTTGGTAATTATTACTAAATTTGTGGTTATGAATTTAACTAACAAAGTTGTATGGATAACTGGTGCATCATCAGGAATTGGAGAAGCTACTGTGTATGAACTTGCAAAAAAAGATTGTAGAATTATTTTATCTGCTCGAAGAAAAGATGAATTAATTAGAGTTCAAAAAAATGCAAATCTAACAGATGAAAACGCTCTTATCTTGCCAATTGATTTAGAAAATTATTCTCAAGCAACCCATTGGGTGCAGCAGGTTATTGCTAAATTTAATAGGATTGATATTCTAATTAATAATGGTGGAATAAGTCAAAAAAGCGAAGCATTAGCAACTTCCGAAACGGTGGAAAAGAAAATCATGAATATTAACTATTTTGGAAATGTTGCCCTAACAAAAGTCGTTTTACCCATTATGCAACAACAGAAAAATGGAAAAATAGTTGTTGTTACCAGTATTTTAGGCAAATTTGGACTACCTCAATTATCTACTTATGCTGCCTCAAAGCACGCATTATATGGTTTTTATGAATCATTGCGTTTAGAATTAGTAAAAGACAACATTCATATTTTAATTGTATCTCCAGGGTTTATTAACACCAATGTTTCGTTAAATGCCATTGATGGAAACGGAAACAGTACCAACGAAAATAGTGATGCTCAACTCAATGGAATGAAAGCTACAACTTTTGCTAAAAAATTTGTTGCTGCAATTACTTCCAACAAAAAACATCAATATATTGGAAACAAAGAGTTACTGTCTATTCCTTTTAAAACATTGTTTCCTTCGCTTTTTTATAAAATAATGTTGAAAATGAGCAATAAAAATAAGTAAAATTCTATTTTTGTTTTTTGATGTTCGCTTTTAAATTCAAAATAAAACTTAATTTACTCCTACTATTTTTAATGGCTGGTTTATTTTCTTGTAAATCGTCCAAAAAAATTGTTGAACCTACCAAAAAAGTAGAAGTACACATAGAAATTCCTGAGCCTGTAGAAACGGAAACTACTTTTGATTTAGGTGCGTTTCTTTCCGAATATTTAAGTCTAAAATATCCTGATAAAGATTTTAGCTCTTTTTTATTTGTTTCTGTTCAACATCAACAAATGTATTTAATTGAAAAAGATTCTATAATCAAAAAATATACAGTTTCAACCGCTAAAAAAGGAGTTGGCAATGAATTACACAGTTTAAAAACACCTTTAGGCTTACACAATGTCAAAAGAAAAATTGGAGACAATGTTCCGTTGGGTGGAATTTTAGAAGCTCGTATCTTTAATGGCAATATAGCACCCATTTATGAAGACAAAACCAAAGCAGATGGCGATTATGTTACAACTCGCATTTTATGGCTAGATGGAGAAGAAGTTGGCATAAACAAAGGAAGGAATATTGATACTTACAATCGTTTTATTTACATTCATGGCACACCCGAAGAAGGGTATATAGGAGAACCTGTTTCTCATGGTTGTATAAGAATGAAAAACGCTGATGTAATAGAATTGTATGATTTGATTGATGAAGGCACGCCTGTTTTAATTTTAGGGAAGTAACCTATGTAAGTACTTAGGAGTGCCTTGAGTAGTTAGGAGTTGAAACCTCAAAAAAATTTGGTGTTTAAAAAAAAATGTTTTATATTTGATAAGTAATTTCTAAACTACTGATTATGAAACTTTCAATTTTCAACTTTCAACTTTCAACTCTAACTCTTAGTATGCTTTGGCTAAGTTCCATAGCAATAGCCCAAAACCCCAATAGTAATCCCAATGCACAAGCACCATGGAAATTAAACGGTAGCCAAGCCGACACCACTCAGTTTGTTGGTACTACTAATGATGTAGATTTAGTTTTTAAACGAAACAATGTTGAAAGTTTTAGGTTGTTGGAAGATACAGCTGCCAAGTTTTTTGGAGATGTGTATTTAAATAAATTTAGGATTCCTCCAACACCTCCTCCTTCCTCTGGACCGATTCAGGAAGAAAGAATATTAACCATTAATCCTGTTGGTCGAATAGCACTTTCAAATTTAACAATCCCACAAGATGACACTTATGTTTGCAGTTATGTTACCCCATGGATATTTGCTAATGGCACTAATACTGATGATGATATCGCATTATGC
>PHDR01000127.1 GCA_002841035.1 Bacteroidetes bacterium HGW-Bacteroidetes-12
ATCTCTAAGTTTGTGTGCAACTCTTAGTTTTTTTAAAATGTCGTTGTTCGATAATCCCATAGTGCGAAATTAGTTTTTTTTGCGAAAATTTGCAGGACAAAAATAAATTATAATAATTCTTGTCAATAAACAAAAAAAGTATATTTTTGCAATCCGAAATAATTTTAAAACTAAGAAAAAATGAAAAGAACATTTCAACCATCCAGAAGAAAAAGAAGAAACAAACATGGTTTTATGAGTAGAATGGAATCTGCTAATGGTAGAGCTGTTTTAGCAAGAAGAAGAGCTAAAGGAAGAAAAAAGCTAACTGTTTCTGACGAACCAAGACATAAAAAATAAGTGATATTTTTTTAAATATATAGAAAAAGGGATGCAATTTGTATCCCTTTTTTTTGAGTAAAAATGTGGTATTGGAAATTTTAAATTTTAAATGTTGAATTTTAATTAATGAAAAAGTAATAACCTTTTCGATAATTAGAGATGTCTGAGAGGAAAAAATGTAAAAATTGAGCTACAATGTCATTCTGAACGAAATTTTTCATCCCGAGATATTTGGATAGAAAAATGAAGTCAATACCACGAAGTAGCATTAATACCTATTTATAACAATAAAAATAACATTAATAATCTATGAGAGCATGCTGATAAAACAAACAAGGGAGCATGCTCCCTTGTCAAAAAAACAAAAAAATGACTCATCACTCACAATTCAAAACTAAAAACTAAAAAGATATGCCAAAAGATAACTCCATCAAACACATATTAATAATAGGAAGCGGTCCTATAGTAATTGGTCAGGCTTGCGAATTTGATTATGCTGGCTCACAAGCAGCACGTTCATTGCGTGATGAAGGAATAGAAGTAACTCTTATTAATTCTAATCCAGCAACCATTATGACCGATAAAGTGGTGGCTGATAATATTTATTTAAAGCCACTAACAACCGATTCTATTGAAGAAATCTTAGGGAAACACAGTATTGATGCCGTGTTGCCTACCATGGGCGGACAAACAGCACTTAATTTATGTATAGAATGTAATGAAATTGGCTTGTGGGAAAAATACAATGTGAAAATGATAGGTGTTGATATTGCTGCGATAGAAATTACCGAAAACCGAGAAGCCTTTCGGTTGTTGATGGAAAAAATAGGAATTCCTATGGCACCGCAAACCACCGCAAAATCATTTTTAGAAGGCAAAGAAGTAGCTCAAAAATATGGTTATCCGCTTTGCATTAGAGCTTCTTACACCTTAGGAGGAGCAGGAGCAGCAGTAGTTTACAATGAAAAAGAATTTGATGAATTATTAAATCAAGGATTACATATTTCTCCCATTCATGAAGTAATGATAGACAAAGCCTTGATGGGTTGGAAAGAATTTGAATTGGAGTTATTGAGAGATAAAAACGACAATGTAGTTATTATTTGTTCTATCGAAAATTTTGACCCGATGGGCATTCACACAGGCGATTCTATTACTGTTGCCCCAGCCATGACGTTATCGGACAGAACTTACCAACGCATGCGTGATATGGCAATAAAAATGATGCGTTCCATTGGCGATTTTGCTGGAGGTTGCAATGTTCAATTTGCTGTTAGTCCCGATGAAAAAGAGGATATTATTGCTATAGAAATTAACCCTCGGGTTTCACGTTCATCTGCATTAGCATCGAAAGCAACCGGCTATCCAATTGCAAAAATAGCTTCTAAATTAGCTATAGGTTACAATTTAACAGAATTAGAAAATCAAATTACAAAATCAACATCAGCTTATTTTGAACCTGCTATTGATTACGTAATTGTTAAAATACCTCGCTGGAATTTCGATAAATTTAAAGGAGCAGATAGAACATTGGGTTTGCAAATGAAATCGGTTGGAGAAGTAATGGGAATAGGGCGTTCTTTTCAGGAAGCATTGCAAAAAGCATGTCAGAGTTTAGAAATAAATAGAAATGGATTAGGAGCAGATGGGAAAGAGTTAACCAACCAAGATGCCATTTTAAAAAGTCTTGAATATCCTAGTTGGGACAGGTTGTTTCACATTTATGATGCAATTAAAATGGGAATACCTTTTAAAACTATTTCAGAAAAAACAAAAATTGACCTTTGGTTTCTAAAACAAATTGAAGATTTTGTGAAACTCGAAAAAAGAGTAGAAGCCTATAAAATTGATACTATTCCCAGAGATTTATTATACGAAGCTAAGCAAAAAGGCTATGCCGACAGGCAAGTAGCTCATTTGTTAAGGTGTTTAGAAAGTGAGGTTTATACAAAAAGAACAGAAATGAACATTAACCGAGTTTATAAATTGGTGGATACGTGTGCTGCCGAATTTCCTGCTCAAACGCCTTATTATTATTCTACGTTTGAAGATGAAAACGAATCAGTCGTTACCGATAAGAAAAAAATAGTAGTGCTAGGTTCTGGTCCTAACAGAATAGGACAAGGAATAGAATTTGATTACAGCTGCGTGCATGGAGTGCTTGCAGCCAAAGAAATGGGTTACGAAACCATCATGATTAATTGCAATCCAGAAACTGTTTCTACCGATTTTGACACCGCTGATAAATTGTATTTTGAACCTGTTTTTTGGGAACATATTTACGACATCATTAAACACGAAAAACCAGAAGGCGTAATTGTTCAATTAGGAGGTCAAACAGCACTAAAATTGGCTGAAAAGCTTGAAAAATATGGAATAAAAATTATAGGAACATCGTTTGAAGCTCTTGATATTGCTGAAGACAGAGGTCGTTTTTCTAATGTGTTGAAAGAACTAAAAATACCTTACCCCGAATTTGGTGTGGTTGAAAGTGCCGAACAAGCCATTCAATTATCTAAAACCTTAGGATTTCCGCTACTTGTACGACCATCTTATGTGTTAGGTGGGCAAAAAATGAAAATTGTAATTAATGAAGATGAATTGGAACACCATGTGGTAGATATTTTAAAAGCCATGCCCAATAATCAAATTTTGTTAGATCACTTTTTAGGCGGAGCAATTGAGGCTGAAGCCGATGCCATTTGCGATGGAAAAGAGGTGTATATTATTGGAGTGATGCAACACATTGAACCTGCTGGAATTCACTCTGGCGATTCGTATGCCGTGCTTCCGCCCTATAATTTAGGCGATTTAATCATCACACAAATTGAAGAAATTACAAGGAAAATAGCCGTAGCACTTAAAACAGTTGGATTAATAAATATTCAGTTTGCTATTAAAGATGATGTGGTTTATGTAATTGAAGCTAATCCTCGTGCTTCTCGAACCGTTCCTTTTATTGCAAAAGCGTATGACGAACCTTATGTAAATTACGCAACAAAAGTGATGTTAGGAGCAAAAGTAGCTGATTTTAAATTTAATCCTAAAAAACACGGTTATGCAATAAAAATTCCAGTGTTTTCGTTCAATAAGTTTCCAAATGTAAACAAAGAATTAGGCCCCGAAATGAAATCAACAGGCGAAGCTATTCGTTTTATAGACAACTTAAAAGATAAATTTTTTAGAGATATTTATGCCGAACGAAACCTGTATTTGAGTAAGTAGTAGTTAATGTCATTCTGAACGAAATTTTATAAACTGAGGCACGAAGTTAATAAAATGAAGGGAAGAATATCTAACCTCATAAACTCCTAACCTTTATAAACTTTCAACTATTGTATGCAAATTTTAAGAACCATATTACTAATAATGCTTTTTTATTATGGCTTTAAGTTTTTATTTAAAGTGGTAGCTCCACTTTTATTAACACGATGGATAAGTAAAAAAACGCAACAATTTCAGCAACAAAATCAATTTTCTGATGCCGAAAAAGCGAAAGAATTTGCAAAACAAAAAGAAGGAGAAGTAAAAATTAAAACAACAAAATCAACAAAAACGGAAACAAACGGAATTGGCGATTATGTTGATTATGAAGAGGTGAAAGAAGATTAAATGTTTAGCAATTACTTTATGAATCAATATAAAAAAATATTACTATTATCATCTGTTTTAATTCTTGAAGCATGTTCTTTTACTCAAAAAAAATCTCAAAAATTATTTTCAACAGCACAACATAATACTTATGATGTAATTGTCGTTCCAGGTGTTCCTTTTGAAAACAACAATTGGAGCCGTACTATGAAAGCTCGTGTTTATTGGTCTAAATATTTGTATGACAAAGGAATAGCAAAAAATGTGATGTATACTGGTTCCGCAGTATATTCTTCTTACTTCGAGGCTGAGATTATGGCTTTGTATGCCCAAGCATTAGGAATTCCAAAAGAAAATATTTTTACAGAAACAAAAGCAGAACACTCCACCGAAAATATTTATTATTCCTATAAAAAAGCTACAAAATTAGGTTTTGAAAGAATAGCATTAGCAACCGACCCTTTTCAATCTAAAATGCTAAAATCATTTATCAATAAAAAGATGAAAGCCCCAATAGATATCATTCCAATGGTTTATGATTCTTTGAGAACAATAGAACCGATGATGATAGACCCTCAAATTAATGCTTACCTAGCTTATGACTCTAATTTTGTTTCAATAGTTGAAAGAGAAAGTTTTTGTAAAAGATTAAAAGGCACAAGGGGTTTAAATATTGATACAACTGCTTACAGATTAATTGCTTATTGATTAATTATTTAGTACTAACTTAACACAGCTCTCGAAATCACTATTTTTTGAACCTCAGTCGTACCTTCATATATTTGAGTGATTTTAGCATCACGCATTAAGCGTTCTACATGGTATTCTTTCACAAAACCGTATCCTCCATGCACTTGAACAGCTTCGGTAGTTACCCACATGGCTACTCTCGATGCAAACACTTTTGCCATAGCTCCTTCTTTATCAAAATTTTGTTTTTGGTCTTTTAGCCAAGCAGCTTTTAAGCATAATAAACGAGCAGCTTCAATTTCTGTAGCCATATCAGCCAATTTAAATGCAATGGCTTGGTGTTGACTAATTGGTTTGCCAAATGCTTCTCTTTCTTTAGAATAAGCAACAGCCAATTCAAACGCTCCAGAAGCAATGCCTAATGCTTGAGAGGCAATGCCAATTCTACCTCCAGACAGAACAGTCATGGCAAACTTAAACCCAAAACCATCTTCACCAATCCTGTTTTCTTTTGGAACTTTCACATCGTTGAATAATAATGTGTGCGTGTCAGATGCTCTAATTCCCATCTTATTTTCTTTTGCACCAACCACAAAGCCTTCCATGCCTTTCTCAACAATAAAAGCATTAATTCCTTTGTGTCCTTTTGCAACATCAGTTTGAGCAATAACAATATAATAAGAGGCCGAACCACCATTGGTAATCCAGTTTTTCGTTCCATTTAATAAGTAATAATCTCCTTTATCAATAGCTGTTGTTCGTTGCGAAGTTGCATCAGATCCTGCTTCTGGTTCTGATAAGCAAAATGCACCAATTTTTTCTCCTTTAGCACAAGGAACTAAATATTTTTGACGTTGTTCTTCAGTTCCATACTTTTCAACTCCCCAGCAATACAATGAATTATTAACCGACATTACCACAGAAGTTGATGCATCAACTTTACTAATTTCTTCCATAGCCAATACATAAGAAATGGTGTCCATTCCGCCACCACCATATTTTGGGTCAACCATCATTCCTAAAAAACCTAATTCACCCAATTGTTTTACCTGTTCGGACGGAAATTGCTGTTTTTCATCTCTTTCTATTACACCTGGTTTTAGTACGTTTTGAGCAAAATCTCTAGCAGCATCTCTTACTGCAATGTGTTCTTCGGTTAATTCAAAATCCATAATTGTATATTTTTTTGTTAAAATAGTATGAAAAGAGCTTTCAAAATAGCTTAATTAATGTGTATAAAAGCATAATTTTGAAACAATGCAAAACTAATAGTTTTATTCAAAAACAAGCAGTTTTATGAAAGAAAATTACAATGTAATTGGGTTAATGTCTGGAACATCGTTAGATGGGTTGGATATCGTTTATGCTACTTTTTTTTACTCTATTGAAAATCAATGGAGTTTTGAAATTAAGGCAGCAAAAACAGTTGCTTATTCATTAGCGTTAAAAAAACAGTTAGCCAATTCAAAGCAATTATCGGGATTAGATTTAATGTTGTTAAACAACCAATTGGGTGCTTTTTTTGGTGAAGAAGTAAATCAATTTATTACAGAAAATAACATCCAAAAATCACGTATAGATTTTGTAGCATCACACGGACACACCGTTTTTCATCAACCAGAGCAACATTTAACTACACAAATTGGAAGTGGTGCTGTGTTGGCTGCAACAATTGGTTTAACAACAATTTCTGATTTCAGAACACTTGATGTTGCTTTAGGAGGACATGGAGCTCCGTTAGTACCAATTGGAGATAAATTGCTTTTTTCCGATTATCAGTATTGCTTAAACATTGGTGGAATTGCAAATGTTTCTTTTGAACACAACAACCAACGCCTTGCTTTTGATGTTTGTCCAGCAAATTTGGTGTTGAATAAGTTAGCAAATGAGCAAGGAAAATCGTTTGATGATGGAGGAGGAATGGCAAAAAGAGGAAAAGTAAATGAAAGGCTATTTCATCAGTTAAATGCACTTCCTTTTTATCAACAACAACCTCCAAAATCACTAGGAAGCGAGTGGATTGAAAAAAATATTTTTCCGTTGTTTAGTTCTGCTGAAAGTTCAATTGAAGATAAGTTATGTACTATGATTGAACACATTGCGTATCAACTTTCATTGGTTTTCAAAGAAAACAACAAAAGTATTTTGATTACTGGTGGCGGAGCATTCAATTCCTTTTTGATTGAACGAATTATTAGTTACACTACAAATAAGATTTTTGTTCCAAAAGATACATTGGTAGAATTTAAAGAAGCTTTGATTTTTGCTTTTTTGGGCGTTTTGCGTTTGCGTAATGAAATTAATTGTCTTGCTTCGGTTACAGGTGCTAAACGAGATAATGTTGGCGGAAATATTTACATCAAGTAGATTTTTCTTTAAAATATACTCAAACTTAGTAGTTCCGTAATACTGCGGAAATATTTAGTTAGAGTAATACTTGTAACTAAATTTATAACTAATTGACCATCAGACAAAATACTAATGTATTAATATCTATATTCTATCATTTAGTTAATAGTATTCCGAAACAATACTCAAAAAAAAGATTCATCCAATATACTTGAAAACAAAAATAATTTCGTTTTGTATTATTTTACACTTACTACAGTGCGAAATGTGTGTAAATTCAAACGCTTCAGATAAATTAAAAACAGCCTTTGATTTCTCAATTTCAAACAATCTATCACAATCTAATTCTCCTTCGGGAGTAAATCTTTTTATTCTATAAATGTTAGGATTGTCAGTAGCTTCAATATAAAACCAAACGCCAGCTCCTTGTCCAGAAAGCCATTTTGAACTTGAAGGAATGTTATTGGGTTTTTCAGGAGGAAGTAAAGTGCCAATTAATCTTTTCAAAGTAACAAATTTTTAATTAAGCAAGTCTATTCATTCTTTCAGTTCCTACAAAAGAACGTGGATTACTATAATGATTTAAATGAGCTTTAGATAAGTTATTAACGAAAATGCGTTTAAAAAAATAGAACTTACTTTTTTTAATAAACACCTTATTATCTATAACTTCATAATAGAAAGGACAATCATTAAGTACTTTGTTATTAGAACGTGGTGTGGCTGAAACGGTGTAAGGAACTCGAATTAAAAATTTAGTAAG
>PHDR01000128.1 GCA_002841035.1 Bacteroidetes bacterium HGW-Bacteroidetes-12
AAAAATAGGCGGGACACCCAAATATCGATTTTGTTATTTATAAATGATTGAAAATAAATAGTTTGAAAAATTATTTTTTTATAGTGCGGAAAACAGGAGAATTAATCATTAATTGGCTTTTACAATTTTCAAAACACCTTCTTTTTCAAATGCAGCTATGGTAATGCTAAGGACACCATTATAAAGAGTTTTATAGTTTGTTTGTAATTTATCATTCCAGTAAACTTGATAGCTATATTTTGGGTTCATACATGCTATAACTGAAAACGGACTGTTTTCATCTTCAAATATCTTTAATGTTGCAAAAAATGAACTATGATCTTCGTTAAATTTTTTATCCTGTACCCATATATTAAAACCTGAGGTAAATGAACCTATAACGTAATAAGCATTAAACCAAGACATAACCGGGTTAGACAATCCACTAAATTGGTGCCACCCAGCACCTCTGCCCGTTTCAATCACAAAATGCTCAAAGCAATTGTAGGTGCTCTCGACTTCCCTTTTCCAAACGTCAAGGGCTTTACTGGCTATTTTAAAGGCGAAATCCGACTCGCCCAAGTCAAGCATAGTTTTCCAGAAAAACCATTGATGAGGCATCCAAACGGTACCATTCCAATAACCGTCTTTAGCATAATAAGGGGCAGATTGGTCTACGGCAGAAAGACCTACATCAGACCATAATTCTCCCTTGGTTTTTAAATGCTTTAACAAAATGTTTTTCTGCTCGGGAGTGCAAATTCCAGAAATCAATGGTGACGCTCCATCCATACCCTTATTAAAATTAATAGTGTCATTGTATTTTAAGATTTGTATTGGATTTCCTTTTTCATTGTGTTCAACATATCCAAAATAACCTGATTTTTCGTCCCAAGAATAATCTTGCAATGCTTTGCTCAATTGATGAATATCATTATTGTACACAATAATATCGTCTTTTAGATTGAGATAAGTAGCCGTCATTTTCAAAATTTTGGCGATTCGTATTTGGTGTGCAGTATTAATAACAGGAGTCACGCTTTGCTCGAGCTTGTTTTGATGTACGAAACGTTGGGGAGGGTAGTCATCCCAACCGCCAGAATTGTAAAAATAATCCCAAGTGCGTATCAAACCTGATTGTAGGTTTCTGGTTGTTGACCCAGAAATCCGACCAATCAAAAATTCGTAATATCGTTTTAATTTAGGATAGTAACTTTCTAAAAATTCTTTTGACTGTGTTTTGTTCCAAAGTTCCTGATATAAATAATGTTGAACTGGCAATGGGGTGCCATGGTGGATAAAAGCTGATTGTTCGTCGGTTTCATTAAGATATGCATTAAGGTTTTCTATGCCTCGTTGTATATTGAGTTGGCTTAGACCAATACCAATAAATCCAGCATCCCAAGTGTACAAGCAGTCCCACCAGCGTCCAGGAGCATGGTGTTTTATGTACTGGCGTTGTGTGTAAACAGGATAAACAATATCAGTAATCGTATTGGCTTCCATACGTTCTTGGCTAAATAGGTATTTTTCTCCTGCAGGAACAATTTCCTTGTTTACAAGGTTCTCTCTAGCCTTATTATAAACTAGTTCAAAACTGTCTTTATTTACATTTTTCAACCTGTATTCAACGTCTTTCAAACTACCAGAGCAGACTAATCCATAAATATTTAAAGTAGAATTAGGTTTCATGTTTATAGGTCTTAAAAAAGCGTTGGTGTAATGCCCAATGGAGCCATCATAAAACTTACTTTTTGTATGACCGTTCACTTCTTTTCTAAAGAAATCCCCTAAATTTTTGCAAAACCATTCCCTTATCTCGAAATCAGGATAATCCCAATAAAGCCCATAATAGTTATCAGTGTTTTTATACTTTAGTATTATAGAGTTTTTTAAGGGACCATTTAATATTTCAGGAATATAGTCCCAATTTACAGGTTCTATTTTGACAGAATCTATTTCACCTTTATTTATTATAGTAAAACCATCTAAAATAAGGGGTGCATTTCCTCTTGAAACTATGGATAAATGGTGATTACCGGTTTTAAGTTGGTTCAAACCGATTTGTTTTATTGAAAAATTGGCATTGCCATGTAATGTTATCTTTTCATTGCTTATACCGGAAAGCTGAAGCGTGGTAGAATAATCTTTTTCCATTTTATAGCGAATCATTAACACAGCATCTTCCAACACTTCTGTTACGTTAAATTCATATTCAATCTGGTCACCAATTTGATTTCCAAATCCGTCTCCTATACCAGAACCGTTCACCAACCCATGATCCCTGATCTCTCCTCTTAATTTTCCGTCATATACCAAATGATCGGCAGGGTCAGGTTGGGCAAATTTAATTTTGGCATAATCCAAGGCATCAATCCAATGAGCATTTTTTGGTAACTGTATGGCACTGTATTCTAAAGGCGTATCGGGATCATATTCCTTAATGGATGGAAAATTAATGGATGCCATCATGTGCAAAACTATACTTTGGGGTAGGCTGGTACTGTTAACACAATTAATGCGGATCAGTCTGGAGTTTTCATCCCACTCAGAATATGAGATGTCTGTATATACCTTATCTTTCCATTCCAATTCGTGTCTAAATGAAAAATATTCAAGATTTGGAGAGGCTTCCCAAGGGTGAAACCCCGATTCGTATAATGTACTGGGCAACTCAACCTTTCTTCTGTAAAAGCCCGGAAAAACACTTAGGTCAAACCGAATTCCTTTTTTTATATCAGGAATATGTGATACCCCAATATACTTTTTTGTGTAAGGTCCCCAATTGGGTAAATTTAAATCATGGGTGTACTTAAGAGATTTGTAATAATCACTGTCAATTTTTTTTTGGGCATACATATCAACAGAAATATTTATCAAAAAAAATAGGGCTATGATTATTTTTTTTTCTTTGGAAATTGAATTTACCATGCTTAAAAAGAAATTGGGTTTAAAAAAATTTATTTTTTTAACACTAGTGTGCTATATGAAGCCAAATGAAGAGCATTCTTTTTTAGATTGCTGTCTTTTGTTTCAAAGATGACTATATCATATTCTTTTAAACTTTCCAAAAGGCTTATATTTATTGCTGTTTGAGATAGATTATGAATCACTAATAAATTTTCATCTTCAAAGCTTCTCTGAAATGCACAAAGCGCTGACTTACCTAAATCAATAGGAATTAATTCTCCAAAGGTTAATGCCTTGCTATTGTTTCGTAATGCAATAAAAGATTTATAATAGTTAACGAGTGAGTTTTTGTCTTTCAGTTGTTTAGCCAAAGGCTCAATAGTACTATCGCTGTTATAAAGTGGCTTAATCCATGTAGTACGGTTTTTGTCGTTTTTTATATCATCCCACAAAAAAGGTTCACGAATATACTCATCAGGTTCTTTCCCTCTCATGCCAATTTCTTCACCGTAGTATAAATATGGTGAGCCTGGCAAAGTAAGTAACAAGGCAGCTCCCATCTTTGCTTTGTTTATATTATTATCTACTGAACTCATCATACGGTCTTGATCATGATTTGTTAGAAAAGTTGCATCAATAAATTGAGGATTCACTGTCGTGTAGTATTCTTCAATTTTTTTTTGTTTAATTAACAAGGAGTCAGATTGTTCTTCATTCACGGCTTTTTTAATAGCGGCAGCTATATCAAAATTGAATAATGCGGGAATTCCTTTGAGATAAGGAGCCACCTGATCAGATGGCGCCCATACTTCACCCACTAGATATATATCTTTTTTTACTTTTTGCATCTCACTTAAAAAATATACCCACCAGGCTTGACTTTCTTTGGCCCTTTCTTCAGGGAAAATATGTTTGGCTGCATCGAGCCTGAAACCATCTATTCCCATTTTGGTGAGCCAGTAACGTCCTATTTTAAAAATTTCTTCTCTTAATTTTGGGCTGTTATAATTAAGGTCGGGCATATGTGAACCAAAATAACTGTAATAAAGATAGTCGCTTCCTTCTACTTTATTCCATCGGTTTCGGTTTCTTGAATCTTCGTTTATTATATCTACAAAAACTTTTACCTGTGGGTCATCTTTATGTGTCCATACAAAATAATCAAAATAAGGGTTATTTTCGTTTTTTGCCGCATCCACAAACCAGGGATGTTGATTAGAACAATGGTTCAGGACCATATCAATCACAACTTTGATGTTTCTTTGATGTGCTTCTTTTACAAAATTTTTAAAATCAGCAATTGTTCCATAATCTGGATGAATACCATAGTAATCTGTTACATCATATTTATGATAGGAAGGAGAGGGATTCATTGGCATTAACCATACAGCTTCTACACCTAAATTTTTTAAATAATCTAATTTTGATGTCATTCCTTTGATGTCTCCTTTACCATCTCCATCTGAATCACAAAAGGATTGCACAAATATTTCATATGAAATTCCTGCAGGCCATTTGCTTACATTTGCATATTGTGCATTAACAATATTTGTTCCAGAAATAAATTCAACTGAAAACAACAAAACAAATAATAAATTCCTCATAAGTGAACTATTTAACCTTTGTTAATTTTATTCTTTAGTAAAACAATCAGCTAATTGTTTTAGTATAATCGTTTTTGAGATGGGTGTTTTTTTTAAGATAATAGAAAGTGTTTTTTTATTCCCATCCCATAGCGCAGCTTCTTTATCGATATTGTGATTCTTGGTTTCGGTATTTATTTCTTTACCATTTACTTCAAAACAAACTGGTTTAGAAAGTCCGTGAAAAATAATTTGGTATGACCGTTTGGGTACTGCATTTTTATAATTACCATTAGCCGCACCAATTTTCAAAGAAAAAGATGACTGTGTGAAAGAAATTGCAGTTGTTCTTTTTTCATTTTTAGTTCTGAATTTCTCTGTAACCCCATCATCTTCATAAAGTGTAAATTCTCCATCTTTTCCAATATAAACATGAATAATTAGCATGGAAGAATCCAGTGTAAAAGTGCTTTGTGCATAGGTGTATTCTGGAATAATTGCACCTTGTTTTACAAATATAGGTGTTTCGTCAATTTTGGATTGGTATTTAATTACTTGACCACCTGCTACTAAGTTATCCGTCCAATAGTCATACCAATCTTGACCGAAAGGTAACCAGATATCTGCAGTGCTATCATTTTCAGAACAAATTGGGGCTACTAACAGCTCATTTCCCCACATATATTGCAAATCATATTTCCAAGCTTCGGGTTGGTTTTGATAATCTATTACCATACTCCTGGCCATGGGCATACCAGTAGTATACGCGTTATAGGCTTGGGTGTAGATGTAGGGCATCATTTGATATCTCATTTTGCCATATTTAAGTGCAGCAGCTTGACAGGTTTTATCCCTGTCCAATGGCCATCTTTGGTTTTCTCCGGGGCCATGGGGTCTCCAGATAGGGGTGAGGCTACCAAATCCCATAGCCCATTGAACATAAAGATTATCATCTGGCCCAGGTTTGCGAAACCCTCCTGCATCATGATTGAAATAAGGAAATCCGCCTAATCCGGAGTTCAACATAGCTCTAATACTATATTTCATAAATTCACATGTTGAGGGGATATCTCCCGACCAATATGACGCATACCTTTGGGCTCCTGCAGCGGTACTTCTTACCCAAACAAAAGGTCTTTTGGATTCTCCAATTCCTACAGGAATATTATTGTTTTCATTATCCCAACCTTCTCCCACAATGCCTTTGGCTATTAAAAAAGGGTAATAGTTTTCGTTTTCGGCCCAACTTCTTCCATTGGCGCAAATTACAGAATCATTGAGTTCATATAAATCATCGGTTTCATCTATCCAAAGTGCATCGCCTGGGTAATCTAGTGCTGGATTAAATGATTTGTCCCAGAACATTTTCCATATCCAATTCCGCATATCAGGATTTGTATAATCAGGAGCACTATTGGGATATTTTACAACGCCTTCGGTTTGGGGTAAGTTGTATTCTGGTTTCCAACCTTCACAGTCAGCAATGGTGTTTCTATTGAGATCCAAGGTCATGGTTACGTTATTATCTTTACTCCATTGGTTATATGCTTTCGGATCTGGATAACGGATAGAGTCCCATTCAAACCATGAGCCGGCCCAGGCCCCTGTACCAGCCCGCCATCGGTTATCATTTACTATATGGTCAAACGGGAATCCAGCTTTGCGGTGCTCTGTAATTTTATTTGTCCACCAGTCCATGCCATCATTTTCAGGATCTCCTTTATCAGAAAGTTGTAGCCCAAACATAGAGCGTTGTGGTAATCTTGGGCGACCAGTAAGTTGGGTATAACTATTCAAAATAGTTTTAAATTCTGGGCCATAAATGAAAAAATAATCCATTTGTCCGTTAAACCCTTTGGTGTCAATGCTGAATCCGTAGGTATTGTTTTCTCCGAAATTGAAACTGTGGTGGAAAGTGCTGTTTAAAAACACCCCATACCCTTTATTTGAAAGATAAAAAGGCACTGTAAGCACAGCTTGAGCGCTCCAATCATTACGGCCTTCACCATAATTGGAACTTACCGTTTTTCCTTTTAAATCAATAGATT
This sequence comes from Bacteroidetes bacterium HGW-Bacteroidetes-12, assembly GCA_002841035.1. Classification (GTDB taxonomy): domain Bacteria; phylum Bacteroidota; class Bacteroidia; order Flavobacteriales_E; family Vicingaceae; genus BRH-c54. Next base: position 6,521 of record PHDR01000128.1, read on the forward strand.
CAACCATTCCGTAAGCTTGGTGTCCCAGCCCACAAAAATGTTCAGTCGTGTCTATAGAAAAATCATTGCTTATTTTTTGATTGTTCCAAACAATACCTTTATTTTCTTCCAGTAAAGAGGAGAAACCATCTTGTGAAAGTATTTTATATCGCATTGGATTTTTTTCAAGTACAATACTTACACCTTTTTTTTTACCAACGGTAATTTCAAAAGCCTCCATTTTATCTTCTATAATGTATGATCCTGATAGCGTATGGTCAACAACAGTTTCGTAACGATCATTTGGAAAGAAACCTTCTCCCTTTTTAATCCACTGTACCCTAATGATATTTTCAGAGTAAAATTGAAATCTTAATTTATTACCAGAATCCGACTCAAATATTAATTCATGGTCATTTTGATTATAGGTTTTGAAATTTCCGCTTTGGCTTTTGGCTTGGAAGCAAACCATTATAAATAATATCCAAAGGAATACAGGTTTTAATACAATCATGTTTTTATTTAAATTATTATATCCGTTTAATGTTCATTAGCTGTAATACTTGCTATTACATGTCTTTCAAAAATTCGTTCTCCAAAATACTTACGATTAAGTTTATACACAAACTCATTTAGGTATAATTACAAATTTTTCTTCTAGATTTTGTGATAGGTTACCACAAAGTTTCTTTTTGCATTTCTTATAGCGATATGCACCTATTTTAGGGTGGACTATATTTAATATCCTTTTAAAGGATTGAACATTTCTTAACGAAACAGCACTAATTATAAATTGTAATTTCTGTTTCTTTTTTTATGATTCAAAGCTAAATTTATAATTTTTAATCTCGCAACTTAATTGTCCAGTCTAATATAGGAAGTCCAGTTCCATATCACTTAATTTTATTGATAATAATATACAGAATATAAAAATGACTAACTCAATAATTTTATTTAACAGACCAAACAGAATAACTTTTAGGTGGCGCTTGAATTTTTACCCATTTGCCTGATTGTGTTACGGGTTGCCAGCTTGAATGTCCAGTATAGTCTTTTATGGTTTTACTGGACCAATTAGTTTCAATCCATCGTTCTTTCCAAGAAGTAGTGTTATTAATATAAACCACTAAACCAGCTGCATCTTTTCCGTTTCTTCTGGCAATATATTCATTATCGTCCACATAAAGTATGTTAGTGGATCCACTTGCTAAGTTA
>PHDR01000129.1 GCA_002841035.1 Bacteroidetes bacterium HGW-Bacteroidetes-12
ATTTGTAACATTAACTTTCAACTAACTAGCTTAGATGTAAGCCAAAATACAGCACTTACGTATTTGAATTGTTCATGGATTCCACAACTTGTTTTTTTAGATGTTAGAAACGGAAATAACGCAAATTTCACTTATTTCGATGCAATGGTAGATACGAATTTAACATGTATTTATGTAGATGATAAAAATGCTTCATATATGTCTTCTTGGATTAAAGATACTTCTGCTCATTGGGTAAATGATACGTTGGATTGTCAGAATGTTACCTCGTTGAATGAATATGATAATAAGAGTAATTTTCTTAACATCTATCCCAATCCAGCAACTAATTACGCTTATTTTGAGTTTGAAAATTTACCAGCTGAACTTGTTATTTATAACATGCAGCAAAGAATTATCTTTAAAGAACAAATTGAAACCAAAACATATAAGTTAGCATTAGGTGGTTTTGAGAAAGGGGTTTATTTGTGTAATGTATCCGGAATCCCATCTTTAAATAAATTAGTCATCATATAATTAATGCTAATGAAAAATTCATTAACCAAAATATTCGGTATCATATTTATTTTTATTATGACAACAAACTGTGTTTTTTCTCAAAACAAAGGAAAAGAGTACAGCGATATATCATTTGAAAAGGAAGTTCAACTAAACACCTATTATGATAGCGAAATGGGGTTGTACCTTACAGAAGAAATAAAATCTTCTCGTTCTAATTTGTATTTAAATGGTAATAAAATTGGAACATTATCTTCCGATGAGATAGTTATTGGTTTTAGTAATAATTTTTTATATACAAGCAAAATACTTGAAGATGAAGGTAAAAAAATTTCCAAATACCAAACTAATGAGGCTTTACCCATAAAATTATTAAATGAAAAAACCATCTCTCACAAAGAAGTTATTACCAAGATTAGTGGCGGTAATTTGATAATTACTGACGATTATGAGGGGTATGGTACTTTGGTAGAACTATTTGATAATAATTTAAAATCACAAATCACTTATTATCCTTTTGAAAAAGGATATTATTCATCTGAAGTAATAATAGAAAACAATATTGCTGATGTGTTTTGTTCTTCAGTTTCTTCTAGCGGTCAGTCCGTTGTTAAGTATGCTAAATTTGATATTAGTTTAAACCAAATGCTTACTGAAAAAATTATTTCATTACCTAGTATTGATTTATGGGTAAAAAAAACATACAAGATTAAAGATGGATTTATTTTCTACTGTTCTTCTGTACAAAATTCTTTTACAAGAGCAATAATTAAGGCTGATAACTCTGGCAACGTACTTTGGTATAAAAACAATTTACTTCCTATGTTTCATAAAGGTGTTGGAATTGTTGAATCAAATATTGATGATAAATTATTTTTGATAACAGGAAGAAAGACTATTTTAATAGTTAATTCCTATTCCGGAGAAGAATATAATACAATAAATCTTTATGAAAAAGTAGAGCCCCTAATTGATTCAATTGCTGAAATAGCTTCTATTACTACTGATTTAAAGGGTAATATCATATTTTTTATAGGAAAATTAGATTGGGACAAAAAAAATATAAATACATTTTCTTATCGAGATAATTCTATTATAATATTCAACCTTGAAAAAGAAAAATTTAATTCTTTTAAAATTGAAGGAGAATATAAGAGACCAAAGTTAAAAGTTGATGGCATTCAATTATTAGTTCTCTCTCAAAACAAAGACTTAATCATTGAATTAAACGCTATAAATAGATGAATAAGATAATTTTAATATTCATTGCTTTAGTTATAAGTTTTCAAATTAATGCACAATTAACTGCACCTAATTATGGATGGCCAGTAAGAACAGACCAAGCAAATAATACCAATCATAGAGCTACAATTACAGGAACTCCAGGTGAACACCGTCCTCCTTATACAGGTGGGTCTGCTGCAATATTTGGTACAGTTATAACAGGAGAAAGATATCATCAAGGTGTAGATATGGTTAAGTCTACTGGAGCTGTACAGGGGGACGAAATTTATTCAATCGAACCCACAGGTTCTATCATAGATATGGAGAGTCAAGGTGGAAATAGACGTTTAAGGATAGCAAATTTTATTTATTGGCATGTAAATGAATTACAAAATATTATTGATGGTAATCCTATTACAGAAAATAGCCAAATAGGTACTATTAATTCTGGGAACTTACCTCCTCATCTTCATTTTCAACCTGCTCCAAATATTATAGCTGGAGAAAATAATTTATTAAGTTATAAACTCCCAGGTTATCAAGACAATAACGGCCCAACTTTTGGTCAACCAGAGACTGCTAATAGTGTTATAGAATTTTACCCTCAAGGTCATCACAAAACTATGGGAGGAACCCAAGCACAAGTTCAGGCATCAGAACTAACAACACAAATACTTTATTCAAATGTTAATCATACTCTTTTATATGGCAATATAGATATGGTTGTTGGGGTTCTAGATAGATGGGTTTCGTATACTGGTGGATCATTGGGAATTGGACATTTAGGTACTAATAAAGCTGATTACAATATTTTAGATTTTAATAATAATAGTATAACTGGTGGATTTATTGGTAATGTAGATTTCTCAACTCTTCCTGCTTATCCTTCTGCAGAACACGTTTTTGGATATTTTGCAACTTCAGCAAGACCAAGATATGTTATTACTAATCATCCAAGAATTACACCATATGACAGATATTGGAACACAAAACTAAGGCAGGGAGTTCCTGAAAATTGGAATGTTAATGATATTTCTCAGAATGCACGATATAACCAAGAGAGTGTTATGAGTGATGGAAAATACACAATAAGGTTTAGAATCGGAGATATTGATTCAGATGGAGAAAACACACTTACTGAAGATAGAGCTGTATTAATAGACAATTTCAAGCCTTATATTGAAAAAGTGCAAGTAAGACGAGATAATAATTCTGGAACTTTAGTTTACAATGGACAATGGGATTGGAATGGTACAGCATTAACTTTAAACCAAAATACAACAGGTTCTATTGGTAGCACTAATGGTGTTTACATTAAAGTATTTACTAGTGAACCCATGCAAAATGTTAATTTAAGTATCGCATCTCCACTAAATTATTTTTTAAATAATACTGCTCCTGTTGCTAATTCAAACAATCAAGAATGGGAGTTTCTAATTCCTGCAACAGCAGCTTATGGTGTTCATACGTTAAATTTTAATGGCGTTGATTATGCAAACAACCCAATTGAACAAAACCCTAGCAACATTCCTATTCGACAAAATGCAACCACTTGGACACCAACCCCACAACCTGGCATAGATACACATCATCAATTTGAAATTGATGACCCAACCATTGACATTGGACCAATAAGTCTAACCCTTCCTGCAAGTAGCGGTATTTTTTCTACCAATGAATTAGTTTTTGTTAGAATTAAAAATTTTGGAAGTAATACGATAGATTTTAACAATACCCCTGTAATTGTTAATGTAAATATTACAGGCCCTATAAATACTTTTATACCAACTTTTCAATTAAATGGTACATTACCATCAGGTGGAGTACAAGATTTTTTAATTAGCAGCAATGTAAATTTATCGCTTCCAGGGGTTTATAATTTTAATATCACCACTTTTAATTCAACAGACAATGTTCCTAGTAATGATGAGATTAATGTTACTGTAACTTCACAACAAGCTCCTAATGTATCCACTAATTTTTATGCGAATACTACTAACCTTGTTGTGGGTGGAAGTACTAATTTCTTTGATCAAACTACAGGTGGACCTACTAGTTGGCAATGGTCATTTTCTGGTGGGACTCCTTCTAGCTCAACCAATCAAAACCCTCAAAACATAGTATATAATACCCCTGGCATATATGATGTAACATTAACTTCAGGAAATAGCTATAATAATGATGTAGAAACAAAAACAGGTTATATCTATGTTTCAAATTCCCAAACAAATTTAATTGATATCGACTGTAGTGTTTCTAATTCACTTCCTAATAATGGGGTGTCTATAACTCATTATGGTCAAATCAATTTTGCACAAGCAGGGACGCCACCATACACTTACCGTTTCATTTTTGGGGATGGAACACCTGATTATGTAGTTTTTAATACCTACAACTTGTTTCAACAAGTCAATCACACTTATACAAACGGAGGTAATTACACTTACACGTTAATTGTAAACGATTTTAATGGTAATCAAGCCACTTGTTCCGAAAATATTAGTGTTTTTGGTGGAGTATTAAATGCTGATTTTACGATGAACGGTTCCAGTGCCAATCAAATAAATATTCTAACTGGTCAATCTGTAACTTTTGCCGATGCTACAACAGGTGGCTCTCAGCCCTATTCTCGATGGGTATGGGATTATGACCCTGAAATGTCTTCAGGCATCTTTCCCCAAACATGGAATAACCAACTTTTCGAAATAATAAATACACCTCCAGGCAACCCTCCTTCTTCTGTAACTTATAATTCACCAGGAACATACAAAGTAAGGTTAGATATTTCCGATCAAAACTGGTACAATGGTGTGAAAGAAAAAACAGTTTTTGTATCCAATACCTTACCACCACCAACTTCAACGTTAAGCTTTGATGGTCTTTGGTTAATTGGTCCTCCATGTTTTGATGGAAATACCTTAAATTTAGGGGGACTGGTTACAGGAGGTACATTATTTCAAGCGAACGCTACCATACCTTACCCTCATTTATTACATCAGTGGTCCCCATGGACATTAATTCCAAATAATGATGGTAAAATTCATTTACCAGCCAATCAAACATTTCCTGTTACAGTAACCTGTACATTAAGGGTTACTGATGCTAACTTCTATTATGTAGATGGATCTATAACAATTACTATTTATGACGGGAGAATTGTTGTTGATGCAGGTAGTGATTTAACACTTTGTGTTGGAACTAACTTTGTTTTAGGAGGGGCACCTACAGCTTCTGGTGGAACACCTCCTTATATTTATAACTGGTCTGAATTAACAACTAATAATGTTTCAGATCTTAGTAGTCTTAATGTAGCTAATCCTATTGTTACAGCCAATGGTGGTAGTTTTACTTACGAAGTTACTGTTAGTGATAATGTTGGCTGCCCTTCAAAAACAGATCAAGTTAATGTTACTACTGAAGATTTAGTGGCAAATGCTGGTCCAACAAAAAATATATGTATTGGTTCTACCAACCAAACAATTGGGTTACCCCCTGTAGGTGGTTTACCACCTTATTCTTACGCATGGTCTCCTGTAATGGATTTATCTTGTACAAACTGTGAAAGTCCAACTGTTAGTCCGTCACTTCCTGGTTTAATAACTTATGTGGTAAATGTAATAGATGCTACAGGTTGTACATCAAACGCTCAAGTTTTTGTTAATAGAGATATTGCTAATCCAATTGCGTCTATAACCCCTCCAAATCCTGCTTGCGAAGATGTTCCTATTTCCCTAACTGGAAGTGGATCAAATGCAACAGGTCCATTTACTTATTTGTGGTCCAATGGTAGCACAAGCCCTTCAATTACTATTACTCCATCTTCTACTGCTCCTATTACGCTTACTGTAACAGATCAAAATACAGGTTGTTTTGATATTGAAAGTATTCCTGTTAGTCCTAAATATGATTTAGTTTCTACGGGTACCGCACACATTGCTGTTTGTGCAGGCATTCCTTTTACTATTGGTAATTCAGTAAATTTATTGGGAGGCACACCACCTTATAGTTATCTGTGGTCTGAAACGTGTGGTTTATCAGGATGGATTCAAAACCCTACGGCACGTTATCCTACAGTTGCTCCATTAGAAACAGTTCACTATAAATTAGAAGTTACAGATGCTTTAGGATGTAGCTATACTCAAGGACCTTTTCATGAAAGATATTTTGTCTATTCTGATATTCCTCATACAGATTTTACTATAGATGGAGGAGCATGTGAGAATGTAACATGTATAGATAATTTAACTAATAATAAATTTACAGGTGTTGGTTCTTGTATTAATAGTTTAGGGTTCCAAGACATCACTCAATATTCTTGGAGCTTTGGCAATGGTTCATTACCTTCAACTTTCTCAGATATTGGACCTATATATAATTTATGGAATCCTGCAAATCCGCAACCAAGTCCTGATCCTCCTTGCATCAATTATAACTCTACTGGAATTAGAACCATTTCTTTAACAGCCACCAACGTATGCGGTAGTAATACCATGCAGAAAACTATTAATATTACCTCTCCTATTAGTGGAGCGGGAACTCAATTATTTTGTGGTACTTATAACTCTAACTTCAATAACCTAGTAAATCCATTAAGAGGTTTTGTGCTGCTTTCAGGCGATGTAAATTGTTTGACACTTATTGAAAACAATGCAGTATTTGAAGTCTTAGCTGTGGAAAACATAAATATTAAACCAGGCTTTAAAGCAGAAAAGGGAAGTAATTTTGGAGCAAGATTAGATCCTTTTCAGTGCTATAATGTAACTTCTCCAAGGATGATGATATCACCAGAAGAAAATGATTTTTCAGTATTTTCTATATCGAGAGAAAATTATGAAATACTAATTCAACCTAATCCTACTAATAGTAAAATTGATTTGTATTTGCCCGATGAAAATTCAGCTTATATAACTATTATTAATTCAATTGGCGATGTTGTTTATACTAATGCAATGGTTCATAGGCAGATTGACATTGATTTATCTTCTTTTCCAAAAGGAATTTATATAATAAAAACGCTCTCAGGAACAAATATTGCATATAAGAAAGTTGTTAAGAACTAGAACTATTTTCTAATAATTGTGTTGTCCAATCAAAAAATTAAATACCAACTTTTTTTACAAATTCAGATTTTAAGCTAACTTTACCCTATGTTTAAAAAAGTTGGAAGTCTTTTATTTTTTATTACCTTTTCGCTTTTTGTTTTTGCCCAGCAAAGTAATATCAAATTTGATAGAATTAACTATAAAGACGGGCTGTCTCAAAGCGATGTAACATCAATCATTCAAGATTATAGAGGGCTAATTTGGATGGGAACACAAGATGGTTTAAATCTTTTTAATGGATTTGAATTTACCGTTTTTTCTCATGATTTGTCCGATTCTACTTCTATCTCAAATAACTTTGTACATGTTCTTTTTGAAGATTCAGACAGTAATTTATGGATAGGAACTGAAAACGGATTAAATTTATTTAACAGAGCAAAACAAAATTTTAGACACTTTTTAAAAGGAACAACTTCGAAAAACACTAAGAAACTTAATGTTTGGAGTATTACTGAAGATGAAAATAAGAATGTTTGGGTTGGAACAGATAGTAAACTATTTAAACTAACAAAAAATACAACTACCCCTTCAAATTATTCGATATCAAAAATTAACCTTCCTTTAAGCACAAAAATTAATGAATTATTAATTAGAAAACTTCTTTTTATCAATGCGGATGAATTATTAATTGCAACAGAAAGCAATGGGTTATTTCTATATAATCCAACCACAAAAGTGTTAGAACAATTCACAACTGAAAATTCAAAACTAAAGAGTAATATTATTTGGGACATACATAAAGACTCACAAGGATTTATTGGCATAGCCACAAACAATGGCATAAACATATTAAACACCCAAACAAAAACAATAATTTCTGTAAAAGATTTAGATGAT
>PHDR01000130.1 GCA_002841035.1 Bacteroidetes bacterium HGW-Bacteroidetes-12
GTGTAGATAGTGGAACTTCTCGTGCTGAAATTTTTGAGTTGCTAATAAAATTAAAGATTCCTTTTATCGATGTCGGTATGGGACTTGATAGAGATATGGGGGCTATAAGCGGAACGCTTCGCACAACAAGTTTCTCTCAAGAATCTGCACAAGACCTTATGGAAAAAAGATTAGCTCCTTTGAGTGATATTCCAGATGATGTATATAAAAACAATATTCAAATTTCAGAGCTTAATGCATTAAATGCTTGTTTAGCAATAATAAAGTATAAACAATTGAGAGGATTTTATGTTGATGATAATTCATATTATCATACGTTATTTAATATAGATGGGCTAAATTGTGTCGGAGAAAATGGAAAGAATTAAACTATTAAAAGTACATTACTTACCAAAAGAACTTGAAGAAGGTTTTTTGTATGTTTCTGAAGAATTTGGAGTTGCAGGACACTTATGTCCTTGTGGTTGTAAGAATAAAATAATAACACCAATTGAACCAACTGAATGGTCTTTTAAAGAGTTTAATAATAAACCAACTCTTTTTCCATCTATTGGTAATTGGCAATTGCCTTGTAAATCTCATTATTGGATTACAGATGGTAAAATAGAGTGGTCATATCAGTGGAGTGAGCAACAAATTATAGAAGGACGTGAAGCCGAAGAAGAAAAAAGAAAAACATATTATGATAACCTTGAAAACAAGCCTGTAAAACAGTCTCTTATTAGGCGATTTATTAATTTTGTTTTCGGTAAATAACATAAGCATAAAATCTCAAAAAAGTTATGAGTGAATCTAATTTTCGTAACCTTCAAGAAGAAATAACTATGCTTAGTAATTCACAAGATTGGTATCAAGCAAAACTTGAATGGCAGTTGAAAGAAATATATCAAGAAAGCGGACGTGAATGTTTATGTGGACAAAATCCCATTAAAAATATTTGTGTTTTAGAAAATATACACAATGGTAATATTGCTGAAGTGGGAAATGTTTGTGTTAATAAATTTCTAGGAATTACATCAGCTTCAGCAATTTTTACTGCAATAAATAGGTGTTATAAAGACCTTACAAAAAGTATGGGGAAAGATGCTTTTCATTATATGATTGTACAATCAAAACACATGAAACCTAATAATGATTGTAAGTTAACAGAATGGGAAAGGAATTTTTATTCTGATACATTGAAAAAGAAAAAATTATCTGAAAAACAAGAAAAGTATAGAGTGAAAATTAATAAGAAGTTTTTAAAATTTACTGTTCGTAAGCTTAAAGATAGACCTATTAAATAACATCTTTAATATTCATTGTGCCAATAAAATTAAATATATCATGAAAAAAAAGCAACCCAAAATGTAAAAAAAAGAGAAGATGCAATTCACAATATGTATATGCATCTCAGTTATCGCAATTACAGCGAACATACCGTAAGAAACTATGTTAAAGAAATGAATCACCTCTGCTGTTATTATCAAGCCCATCCCGAAAATATTAACGAACAGCAAATTCAGCATTATCTATTTTACCTTTCAGAAACTAAAAAATTTGGACCAAATAAGCTAACCGTTGCAATGGCGAGCTTTACCTATTTTTATTGTAATATAGCTAAAACACCAGAAAAGATAAGGCGGTTAAGAAGTCCAAGAATTCCCGATAGAGTACCTTTTGTTTTAGCACCACAACAAGTTTTTCAATTTATAGAAGCATTACCAAAGTTTCGGGATAAAGTGATTATCCAATTACTTTATTCCACTGGAATTAGAGTAAGTGAATGTGTTCATATCAAAAAGCAAGACATTAATGTATATCGGATGGTCATACGAATTCCAAATGGGAAAGGACAAAAAGACCGTTATGTTCCATTAAGTCCAATGATGTTAAAGCAATTGGGAATCTATTATGAAAAATACAGCCCAAAAGATTATATTTTTTATGGTAGAAAAAAAGAAGAACCAATGTGTAGAGCAACGGTTAATCGCATTATCAGGAATGCCAACTTTGTGTTAAAAACAAAAGAAACGATAACTCCACATACTTTTCGACATTCATTTGCAACCATGCTTACCGAAGAAGGAGAGAATTTATACACCGTTCAGAAAATATTAGGACATAAAAGCTTTCATTCAACATTGCGGTATATCAAAGCTGCCAAAACAGAGTTGAAATCCTGTGTCAATCCATTGGATAAGATTTATGAGGATAATGTTTAAATTTGCCGTAAATGATTAAACTCATCAAATTACTGTAGTTCAAACTAAACAAAAATGGGAAATAACTTAGTACATACCAATTCTAATGAACAAGACTTATTCAATGAAATTGCAACTTTGGTAGAACAAAGTAAACAACAAATAACAGTTCAGGCAAATAGTACACTTACACTTTTATTTTGGCACGTAGGTAATCGAATCAATGAATTTGTTTTGCAACACGAGCGAGCCGAATACGGAAAACAAATTGTCGTTACACTGTCACGACAATTGGTAGAACGATACGGAAAAAATTTTGAAGAAAGAAATTTGAGGAGAATGCTCCAATTTGCTGAACAATTTTCAGATTTTTCAATTGTGTCGACACTGTCGCCACAATTGAGTTGGTCTCATTTTATAACATTATTACCACTAAAAAAACAAGAAGAGAAATTGTTTTATGCCCGCAAAATAAGTGAAGAAAGGTGGAGTGTAAGAAGTTTACGTAAACAAATAGAAACAAAAGCTTATGAAAGGACATTGGTAGCAAATACACAACTCCCAATACAAATAGAAGAAACACAAAACTTATTCAAAGACCCTTATTTACTGGATTTCCTAAAACTTAAAGATGATTATCTCGAAAAGAACTTAGAAGAAGCCATTCTTTCTGAATTAGAAAAATTTATTTTAGAACTAGGTAAAGGATTTACCTTTGTAGAACGTCAAAAAAGAATGATTATTGATGGAGACGATTACAAATTAGATTTGTTATTTTTTCATCGAAAATTAAAACGATTGGTAGTCATCGAACTTAAAATAGGAAAATTTAAAGCTAAATATAAAGGACAAATGGAGTTGTATTTAAAATGGCTCAATCGTCACGAAAAGCAAGAAGGAGAAGAAGCTCCAATTGGTCTAATATTATGTACAGAATCAAGCAAAGAGCAAATAGAACTATTAGAAATGCATAAAGATGGAATTATGGTTGCAGAATATTGGACAGAACTTCCTCCCAAAAACGTATTAGAAGCTAAATTACATCAAGCAGTAATTGAAGCTAAAGAACGGATAGAAAGAAGAAAGTTAATGTAGTGAGTAAAGAATGAATAAACTCATCAAATATATCAATCAGGAACTAGCCCAATTTGGATTTAGTTTAAATCCAAAAGAAAATGGGAGGGAAGGAGTAGATTTTATTGTTAAGACAGATAACGGAAATACGCACGAATTGTATTTGCAATCGCTCGAACTTGCTAAGCAAAGAGAGATTAAAATAAACAAACAACATTTAGGAGAACCAAAAGACAATTTATGGATTGCTTTAGTTTTGTCTATGGAAGGAAAAGAATTAAAGTTGTTTTTGATTCCTTCAACTACTTTATTAGCACCAGATGATTATATATTTAAAGATAACCCACAAAGCGAAATGTTTGCTCATTACGCCAATTGGGAAATTAAAGTATTTGCAGAAGGAATGGATAAATTAAATGAATATCAATTAGTCAATCAAGTGAAAAATCTAATCTAGATTTTGAATACAAAAAAAACTCCCTAATTAGGGAGTTTTAGAAGAGTTACTTTTTAAAATACTTTTGATAACCACCTAATGGATGAGAAGTAACACCTAACTCTAACCATAAAAACCTGATAAAGCCACCATAGCCCCATTCTTCTTTATGAAACCATACTTTAAAATAACAAGTGGGATAATAACCACCATAGAACCAGCCCGAAATTAAGCTTGAATAACGTGTAAATAAACAAGAAAACATAATTAAAAAAATTTAAATGAACCCTTGGCAATACGCCAAGTTAAGCGTTCACAATGGTTTTGAGTGAGGAAAATGCAAGGAGTAAAGCGGTTTACGGTGCGGTAGCGAAGTGTGTTGGCTAAATAGCTTTACTACATTTTATCCTTGCAATTTCACGAACCAACAACCATAACTTTGCTGCAACTTGTGTGTAGAAAACTAAAATCATTAATAACTATTAAAACATAGAATTATGTTAAATAGGAAGGTGTGTTGGCAGGAAAGAAATGCGAGCCAGTCCCGAAAGCTTTCGGGAGCGTGAATGTGCAAATGCTTAGTAATACATGAAAGGCGTTTACGTTTTTTCCGCCTTAGCGGGGAACTTACTTTAATAGAATTACTTGCATTTGTACAGAGAGCGTAGATAACATATTTCTTTACTCACAGTTTGTTATTTAAAATATAAGTGTTCGTGAACTTCGTTTCTTGATTTTTTGGTTCTTTTTTATCAAGAAAAAAGAATAAATCAAACCAATCCAGTGAACGCAGCATAGAAAAATGCGAAATGAAGCCTTATTAAGGCAAACGCATTTTTTGTATGCAAGTGAACTACCACATAATTTTTTTGAGCGATGGCAAAAGAATAAATTTTTTAAAAAAGAAAGGCATGTGCGGCTATTTAATATAATGGCTAATTATAAGGACAAAACGATAAACCTTATAAAAAACTAAACTTCTTGAGAATTGCGTAATTTTAAATTTATGTAGAATTATCTTGAATACGAGAATTAAGAAGCGTTGGCTTGTGTGTTCTATTTACCCGCCAGGGCGAAACGAAGTGGAGACATAATATTCATTATAATTGACAAAACGAATTAAATACACCAATAAATAAACACTATCTTTTTGTCTTATAATTAATATTATGTTAAATAGAGTTTTTAATTAACCTAAATTACACTAAAAAATAAATAGTAAATTTACAAACTATAAACCTATCCTATTATTAAATGATTGACAAACTAAAAGCCCGACCAGTTAGCCATTCCAGAACAATTTTATCAGAACTAATGATTCCTTCCTACACCAATTTTGGAGGGAAAATTCATGGTGGAACTATTTTAAATTTAATGGATAAAGTAGCTTATGTTTGTGCCACTAAACACGCTGGAAATTATTGCGTTACTGCTTCAATAGATTCAGTAGATTTTTTATCTGCCGTTGATGTTGGCTCACAATTATCGCTATATGCTTCAGTTAATTACGTTGGCAAATCATCATTAATTATTGGTATAAAAGTAGTTTCGGAAGACATTAAACTTGGCGTTGTTAAACACACCAACACTTCCTATTTTACTATGGTGGCTATGAATAGCGAACATCAACCAACAGAAGTTCCTCCTTTAATTTTAGAAACAAAAGAAGATGTTAGGCGTTTTTTAGAAACAAAAAAAAGAAAAGAATTAAAACAAGAGCATAAAAATAAATATGTTGCACTAAAATTAAAAGATGATTTTGAGTGCGATATAGAAAAGTTGTTAGCCACAGAAAATTGTTTAGTTAATATTAAATGATTTCATTTTCTATTTAATGAACACCTCCATTCAACCCAACATAACTTCCATAGAAATTGTTTTTGAAGATAATTATATCCTTGCCGTAAACAAACCCAATAATTTTTTGGTACATCATTCCAATTATGCCAGAAACATTGAAGAAATAACGCTTTTAGAGTTTTTAAGCAATCAATTGGGTACTGAATATTATCCAATTCATCGTTTAGACCGAAAAACTTCTGGAATTATACTTTTAGCCAAACAAAAAGAATTTGTTGCTCCTTTTCAGGAATTATTTAACAAAAACGAAATTCACAAAACCTATTTCGCTATTGTGCGAGGTTTTTCGCCCGAAACGGGCAAAATTGATAGTCCTGTTAAAAATGACGATACGGGTGTTTATAAAGATGCCTTAACAAATTACCAAACCATTAGTAGTATTGAGTTGGATATTCCTGTTACGCCTTACGATAAATCACGTTACAGCTTGATTAAATTAATGCCAGAAACTGGCAGAATGCACCAATTACGTAAACATTTAAACAAAATTAACCATCCCATTGTTGGCGATTATAAATATGGAGATCGGTTCCATAACCGAATGTTTGAAACCGAATTTAACTGCAATTATTTGTTTTTACACGCCCAAAAAATTGAATTTACTCACCCCCTCTCCTACCAAAAAATGTGCTTAACTGCCAATTTTACAGACGATTGGTTAAAAATAATTAACAAATTTAATTGGCAATTTCCATGCGAATAGATAAATTTAGTTGGGCTGTACGGTTATTTAAAACCAGAACATTGGCTACCAAAGCTTGCGATGCCGAAAAAGTAAAACTCAATGGCGTTTTTGTGAAACCAAGTAAAGCCGTTGCTGTTGGCGATGAAATTGCTATCAAAGTAATTCCTATTTGGAGAACATTTAAGGTGTTGGAACTTCCAAAATCTCGTGTTGGAGCTAAATTGGTTAGTCAATATTTGTTGGAAACAACTGCCGAAGCAGATTTACAACTACTAGAGGAAATTCAGCAGCAACAACATCAAAACAAAATATTGGGTATAAAAGGTCGTCCAACTAAGAAAATCCGTAGAGATTTAAATAATCTGACTTCAAGTTAATCAATTAATTCGTAGTTTTATACTTTAAACTAAACCTAAAAATTATGGAAACTAAAAAAACAATCATCGTTTCAGTATTAACAACTTTAGCAACGATACTTGTTGCAGCTTTAATTATGCATTTCTCTTGTGGTAGTTGTAGGGAGGGTTCATCTTGTCCAATGAAATCAAATTGCACGGCAACTAGTTCTCACTGTGAAAAATCAGCATCTTGCTCTGATAAATCGGAATGTTGTAAAGACAAATCTAAGTGCAGAAAGGGTGATAAAAAATGTTCTAAATCAATAGAAGATTCGCATGAAAGCATTGATACAGAAACAAATTTAGAAGAAGTTATCAATGAATAACATCTTAAACATTAAAAAAAAGCCTTTGAAATTTATTTATTCAAAGGCTTTTTTTATGCTTATATAATGTTGCACATTAATCGTGTAGTACTAATATTGGCACTTCGGCATGAAATGCAATTTGTTTTGTAAAACTTATATGAAATAAATTTTGTAAAAAAGAACGCTTTTTATTAATAAGCACTAAAAGGTTTATTTTTTGTTGGTTAACAAATTCATTTGTACCAAAAATAACATCTTCGTTTTTAAAATAAGCTGTAGAAACATTTTCCATTTCTAAATGATTCGAAATTGATTGAGCAAATTGATTTTCTTTTTCCGTAATAAATTTATCTTCTTCGGAAACATTAAACAGCGTTATTTTTGGGTTAAAATCTTCCTTAATGGGTTTTAATATAGAAAAAATAGATTTGTTTTTTATCTCCATAAAATCAGTGGCAACACCAATATTAGTTGGTTTTATAAAGATAGCTGAGTCAGGGATAACCAAAGCAGGGCAATCAATTTCTTTAATTATTGCGTAAGTGTTACTTCCAAATACAATTTTTTCTACGGCACTCATTCCCTTTGCCCCCATCACTATTAAATCAATAGGGTGTTTTTCTGTGAATCGTTTTATTATTTCTACCAAACTTCCAAATGCCGATTTATAACTAAAAGTATGATGTTTGTTATAGCTATGATTTAATTTAATCTC
>PHDR01000131.1 GCA_002841035.1 Bacteroidetes bacterium HGW-Bacteroidetes-12
GATTGGGATTTCGCAACGTATTTATTGCGTAACAATATGGTATAAATGAATAAAAAAAAATTAGTTATTCATATCGGTAATTTAAAGGCATTACCAAAAAATCTAGAAGATGCCGATTTGTTAGACATTTCCAGTTCCATTATTACTGAAAACAAGTTAAATCCCCATGCGTTTTTTGATTATGCTACTATTTATCCTCAAACGCTAAACACGTACAAGCAATTTACAGAAAAATTACTTGAGGTAGAAGGGTTACTTGATCTAAAAACAAACGATTTTCCTCTTTATTGGATTTCAACATGTGCCATAAAATATCACTCACGCCACTGGGCAAAAGATTTTTTTGTGCTGCTTACCGTGTTGGAACAATGCAAAGAAAAAATTACGGAACACTACGGCAAGCTTACAATGCTGTTGCCCTCCCATTTATCTTTTTTAACACCTACTATTGCCAACCTCCTCAAGCAAAAAAACTATACCCTAGAACATGCAATAGTATTTGACAATGTGCCTTTTTATGTGCCAAGTAAATTAGCTATTGCCAAAGCCTTTTTTAAAGATAGTTTAAAACTTTTAAGCTTTAAACCCAACAACAAAACCGTAAGCAACGCCATTTATTTTCATTCACCTGGAAAAGCTGCCAATAAAAACGCTTTTTTAACAAACACCCAGCAGTTGTTTACCAGCAACAACAAATTTCTTTCTGTGCTTCCTTTTTATTGGAACACACCTGAAAAAACAACAATTCCATCTCGTTTTCTAATTCAAAAACCAACCATGAGGCAACTTTTTTCCTTAGGTTGGCAAGTGCTAAAAACGTACAACCAACTCACTAAATTAACACCTCCAACACTAATGCTTGGTGCAAAGTATAGCATAAGTACCGCATTTTTAGTTCCCGAACTAAAGCAAACGCTCAGAAGAAACTTGCACCTTCTTATTTTTCATCAATGGCTAACCAATTATTTTTCGACACTGCAACAGCCAACAGCCATTTTTTTTGAAGATGAATTTTATGAAATTGGTAGAATTATTAGTGCCGCAGCAAAAAAATACCCACTCGTTACCACTTATGGCATTCAGCATGGGCATTTTATTGAAATGCACACAGTTTATAGTATTTATAGCTCCGAAATAAATAAAAAAATTCCCATTCCAACGCATTTTATAACGTGGGGCAAAACGTATAATCAACTATTTTTGAGCAACAACAACCTACCCACTGCCTACACATTAGCACTCGGAAACCCTAACTATGTTGGCAATAAATTGTTGGCAACATTGCCTACCAAAATAACTTCACTTTTGTGGTGCCTTACCACCAAAGAATGTATGTATTTGGAGTGGGATATTCTTAAAACAGCCCTAGCACAAGGTAATTATAACCTAACCATTAGATTACATCCGCTAAGACACATTACAGAAAATGAAGTAACCCACCTATTAGGCAATTTTCCGTTTACCTTTGCACACGAGCAAAACATAACTGAATCTTTTAAAAACAACGATTTAATTATTTCGAGTGCCCACTCTACCACTTTTTTAGATGCATTAGTAGAAGGAAAGTTTTGCATTAGAATTACTTCTCGTTTTTGGAATGGTAATTTAACTATGGATAATGACTACCTTCGCACAGTAAAAAATAAGCAAGAATTTAATAACGCCATGCAATTTTTCACTTCAACTAATTTGGTTGCCCATGCAGATAATAACCTGTTAGAACTAAAAGAGGAGAAGTGGAAGGTTTTTATAGAAGAATTAGATGCTTAAAAAACTTTTTTCGCATAGTTTTTTATATGCTGTTGGTCCTCAAATACCAAGGTTTGCCAACTTATTGGTGTTACCCATCATTACACAATACCTAACCTCCTTAGATTATGGTGTTTATGGAACTTTGTTGGCTTACACAGGGTTAATGCAGGGGTTAAAATCATTAGGTTTTGATGTTTTTTTTGATTTTCAAAACGGTGGTAGCCGTTTTTTTTAACAAGTTATTGTTTAGCTTTGACACTGAAAATAACTTAGCACAAGATGTGAACTATTATCAATAAAAATTTTAATCTATTATTATCCTGACCGAATGATTTTTAACTCAATTGACTTTGCAATTTTCTTGCCGATAGTATTTATACTTTATTGGTTTGCGACAAGCAAAAAATTGAAACTGCAAAACTTTCTAATAGTTGCAGCAAGTTATTTATTTTACGGTTGGTGGGACTGGAGATTTTTATCATTGATTTTATTCAGCACCATTATTGACTATTCAGTCGGTCTTGGACTTTTAAAACAAGAAAACCAGACGAAAAGGAAAATTCTACTTTGGACTAGTATTTTAGTAAACCTTGGTTTTTTAGGAATCTTCAAATATTACAACTTTTTCTTGGATAATTTTATAACCACTTTTTCATTCTTTGGGACTGAGATAAGAGCGAATTCACTTAACATTATTTTGCCAGTTGGCATAAGCTTCTATACATTCCAAACATTAAGCTATTCAATTGACGTTTATAAACGAAAACTTGAGCCGACTAAAGACTTTACTGCTTTTTCTGCATTTGTCAGTTTCTTTCCGCAATTGGTTGCTGGACCTATTGAGCGAGCAACACATTTACTACCGCAATTTTACAAAAAGCGGACTTTCGATTATTCTAAGGCGGTTGACGGAATGCGACAAATTCTTTGGGGTTTATTCAAGAAAATAGTAATTGCCGACAATTGTGCCGAATATGCAAATTTGATTTTCAACAATTCAGCAGACTATTCTGGCAGTACACTTGTTTTGGGTGCTTTATTCTTTACTTTTCAAATTTATTGTGACTTTTCAGGTTATTCAGATATTGCAATAGGAACTTCCCGTCTTTTCGGTTTTGACCTAATGCGAAACTTCAACTTTCCATACTTTTCAAGAGATATTGCGGAATTTTGGAGACGTTGGCATATTTCATTATCAACTTGGTTTAGGGATTATCTTTATATTCCTTTAGGTGGAAGTCGTGGTGGCACTTGGATGAAAGTTAGAAATACTTTTGCCATATTTATAGTAAGCGGTTTTTGGCACGGGGCAAATTGGACATTTATTGTTTGGGGAGCATTGAATGCCATTTACTTCTTGCCACTTTTATTAACCAACAACAACCGCAATAATCTTGAAACAGTGGCTCAAGGTAAAGTTTTTCCTAGCATAAAAGAACTTTCATTTATGTTGCTAACCTTCGGTTTGACTGTTTTTGCGTGGATATTTTTCAGAGCAAATAATATTGGACACGCAATAAGCTACATTTCTGAAATTTTATCACCTTCTCTTTTTTCAACACCCAAATTTGCTGGAATGGGAAGAGCCTTAACAACAATAATTCTTGTTGCAATTTTTGTGTTAGTTGAGTGGAAAGGAAGAGAAGGACAGTATGCTATTTCTAACTTAGGAATTAAGTGGAAACGACCTTTAAGATACGCAATGTATTATGCAATTATCATTGCAATCTTTTGGTTCGGTGGAAAAGAACAACAATTTATATATTTTCAATTTTAGTTAAATGAAAAAATTCTTAAAAAATATATTTAAGTTTCTATTACCTCCTTTTATCTACTCAATTATTGCTATGATTGTAATGCCTGATTTATTATCCATAGTAAATGGACCTAGCACTAAACAACAAATTAATTATTCATTTAAAAATGCAATAAGTAAGGATTATGAGCTTCTAATTTCAGGAAATAGCAGGACTTATCGTGGGCTTAACCCAAATATATTTTCCCTTAATACATTTAACTTTTCTCACGACAATGATTCTTACAATCAAATTTATTATAAATTAAATTACCTTTTAGAAAGAAATAAAAAATTTAACTATTTAATACTTGGAGTAGATTATTTTCAATTTAGCTTCAAATCAGACACTAGAAATTATGTGTATGGTGATTTATTAGGAAATGAGTATATGAATGATTTTGATAACAGTAATATATTACTGGAAAAAGTTAAATATTTATTAGATAATGTAAATCCAAAAAAGTTATTATCCTTAAAATTAAAAAAAAATAAACCTTTTCTTCGTGAAAATGGACAATATATAAAACATGGAGTAGCAAGTGAAAATGATTCTATAAAAAGAGACATCAATTTATTAGATTTTCAAGTATCGTATTTTAAAAAAATAATTAACCTATGTAAATCAAAAAACATTAAAGTTTTTATAGTAATGTTACCAACTAGACAGAATGAATTAGATTCATATACAGAAATTGAACTTAATGAATTCAATTCTTTCATAAAAGAAAATATAGATAATAAAAATGAATATTACCTGAATTATAGTAAAATAAAAAACTTTACAGTCAATGATTATACAGACTTAACACACTTTAACGAATCTTCAGCAAATAGATTCTCAAGAATGTTAGATAAAGATTTATCAAAATTAGTCAACAAAACTAATGAAATAAAAAAACCGAAAAGCTATGTGCATTGAGTATATACCTACAAAATTAATTAAAGCTAAAAAAATCCATAATGCTTAAAAAACTTTTTTCACATAGTTTTTTATATGCTGTTGGTCCTCAAATACCAAGGTTTGCCAACTTATTGGTGTTACCCATCATTACACAATACCTAACCCCCTTAGATTATGGCGTGTATGGAACATTGTTGGCTTACACAGGGTTAATGCAGGGGTTAAAATCATTAGGTTTTGATGTGCTGCTGGTAAATACTTTTTTTAAAAAAAAACAATGGAAAGCCTATTGGAGCAGGTATATAGGAGGGTTATATGTCTATAATGTTTTTTTTGCAATTGTTTATACGTTATTGCTGTATTTTTTAATGCCTCATGAAGCACAAAAAAATGTGTGGTTGCTCATCAGTTTAATTGTTATTCCTGCATTGCTGTTTGATGTTACTAAAATGGCAGGCAGCCGTTTTTTTCAGTTGAACCAAAAACCTCGTTACATTGCTTTGGTTAGTGCCATAGTAGGAAGCATTACTATTTTTATTAATTTATATACCATTGCCTACCTCAAAATGGGCTATTTAGGTTGGTTTATTGCTTTAGCAGTAGGCTCTTTACTTTCTTTTTGTTTTTATGCAGTTCCTGTTTACTTTAAAGAAAAGTTAATTCCTGTTTTAACTACTAATGTAAATTTTTGGAAAAAAAGTTTAAAAGTAAGTTTACCCACCATTCCGCATAATTATTCATCTTACCTATTAAATAGCTCCGATCGGTTGGTGATGGATCAACTAAAAACCCCTATAGAACAAATAGGTATCTACAACATGGCGTATGTGTTTGGAGGTTACCTCGAAATGTTTGGTACAGCAGTGGGCATGGCTGTTGGTCCGTATTACACCAAGCTGCACGCTCAAAAGAACGAAGTGGCAGATAAAGCAGTGAGAGCCTTAACCTTTTTTTTGCAATTCAGTTTTGTGCTGTTGTGCGTATTAATTGCCTTGTGGGTAAAAGAGGTTTTTAAATTGTTAATTAAAAACGATGAATTAAGCGAACTATTAGATATTTTACATTTTCTTTCACAGATAAAAGTGGATGCCGTTATTATTCAAGATTGGGGAGTTTATTATTTTTTAAAAACTCATTTTCCATCTCTAAGTATTCACGCAAGTACTCAAATGGGAATTCATAATTCTGTTGGAGGAAATCATCTTAAAAAACTTGGTTTTGAAAGAGTTATCCTTGCAAGAGAACTCAATATGAAAGAGTTGAGGCAGATAAGCAAGCGAGCAAAAATAGAACTTGAGGTGTTTATTCATGGTGCATTATGTTATTCTTTTTCGGGCATGTGTTTGTTTAGTAGCTATTTGGGAAGTCATGGAGCAAACAGGGGTTTGTGTACACAGCCTTGTCGTCGTGTATTTAAAGATTTTCACAAAGAAGATAATATTTTTAGCATGAAAGATAATGAATTGCTTAAAATTATTCCCGAACTAAAAGAAATAGGCATTACCTCGTTGAAGGTTGAAGGCAGGATGAAGTCAGCCAATTATGTTTATAATGTTGCTAAAGCTTATCGTATTGCATTAGACGAAAAAGCCCAAGTATCCGAAATCAAAAAAGCATCTGAATTATTGCTTTACGATATGGGAAGAGAAAAAACGCAATGGTTTAAAGGTGATAAAGCAAAAGAATCTATCACTAACGAAACTATTACAGGACTTTATGTTGGTGAAGTTAATGATATCAAAGATGGTAAATTTTATTTTAAAACTTCTTTCGATTTTAAAGAAGTAAAACGTATTCGTTTGCTTAATAAAAAAACAAAACAGCATAATAACTTAAAAATAAAAGAAATAGAATTGCTCTCAAACAATATTATTGCAATTCCATTAAGTAAAACTTTTGATATACAAATAGCCGATAAAGTATTTATAGCCGACATGAAAGAGATTTTATTTCCTTCAAAATTTGATTTCAATGAAGAACACAAAAATAATTTACATTCTATACATTTGAACGAGCAGAAGAAGCATAAAATATTATCATCAGTTCAAAATAACACAAAGCCTACATCACAAGAGTTATATATTCGTATAGATTCGTTAGATTGGTTAAAAAAAATAAGATTTGAAACTATTGATGGATTGATTATAAAATTAAGTATTAAAGAGTGGGATAACTTTCGGACTGAACTTCCTTTTATTCAGAAAAATAAAAATAAAATATATGTTGAACTCCCTAAATATATTTCAGAATTAAAGATAGAAGATTATAAAAAACTATTAAAAGACTTATCAATGAAAGGGTTTAATAATGTGTTTTTAAGTCATTTATCACAGCAAGATATGTTGCCCGACAATTCTAATGTTTTCACTAATGAAAATGTTTATGTTCTTAATGACGCTACGGCAAGTTTGTTAAGAAAAGAATCTGTTAGCAAATATATTTATCCTTTAGAAAATGGACTTGATAATCTTCTTACAGGAGCTGACAGATGCGGGATTGTCCCAATCTATTTTCATCCGGAATTATTCTATTCCAGACAAACTGTAGATATTCAAAACGAGCAGAATACTATTATTGGCGATGAAGGAGAAACTTATAAAAGATTGAACAAAGAAGGGAAAAGTATTATTATTCCCGAAAATCCTGTTTCGCTAACTCAATATGTGGAAAAACTTAAAAGCAGTGGTTTTAGATGTTTTCTTATTGATTTGAGCTATCAAAAAGCGTCGCAAAATTTATTTAAGAAGCTAATAAAACGATATGAGTTATCACAACAGATACAGCCATCATCAAATTTTAACTTTAAAAGAGGGTTGAAATAAACTAAAAGTGAATAAACACTAAAATTATTTATAATTAACAATTTACAATTAACAATTTCAGAACTCCTGACCCGTAAACTGATTATCAGTTAGTTATTGCAGTTTGTTCGTAAACTGGAATTGTCGCAAAATACTCAACATTCAATATTCAATACTCAATATTCAAATATTGCTTACGCATCAGAGTTCTTGTGCGATAGCCTTTTACTTGAAAATTCAGAACAACTGACCCAAGCGGATTTAAGATGAGACCAGTTTATAGAAAATCGTAAGATTTGTTTCAGGAAATTTAGTTTCAGTTAGGTTTATTTCAT
>PHDR01000132.1 GCA_002841035.1 Bacteroidetes bacterium HGW-Bacteroidetes-12
TTTGCACAAACCATCTTTGAATTCTCGGTTGTTGCACCTTCTGAATCCATCGTGTATTTCCCCATCACGATTCATTTGCTTTTTCACAAACGAATCAAAGACATATTTTTTGCATTTTCTCAAGGTGTTTATGAAACAACAATCATATTAAGTGATTCAGAGCATCATGATGTTGATATTCTATTTAAAAATGAAAAAATAATTCAAGAATCAATAGGGTTATCCTCCTTAACCATTAAATTACCAAGCGAAAATTCTGATGTATCAGGTATTTATTATTTCATCTTAAAAAAATTGGCTTGGGAAGGTATTAATATTTTAGACATAATATCAACCATGCATGAATTTACAATAATTGTGAATGATGAAAATATCGACAGGGCTTTTTCTATCCTCAAAAACATAAATAAATCTATCTAGTGTTTAATAAGAAATAACAGGCTCAGGTTAAAAATTATGGGAGAAGTTTATGTTTTAATGCAATTTATTACATTGAAGGTTGTCCAAATATCTCAAAAATTGCAACTATCAATTTCAAAAAAATTGGTTTTGAAAACATAACGCTTCATAATGGAAAATTTGATGAAATACTCCCCAAAATTATTACTAAAGAAACGTGTTAGATTTTGTTTTTTTTTGATGGAAACCATACCGAAAAAGCTACAATCACCTATTTCAATTGGTGTTTAGAAAAAGCCAACGAACAAAGTGTTTTTGTTTTTTTAGGTATTCTATTCTTTAACTCCGATTTAAGTAAAGAACATTTTGTATTGCGGTTTTAGAAACTAGGAGCACTAATTGTTCTAAACTTTTTATGTGAAGTTGATTTTGAAAGACTAAAGCTTCCATCAAAAACAACTGTGTAAACCAACTCTTTTTTAAGTAGTTCTCCAGGCTTCAACTCCAATGACCATGTTATTTCACCTATTTCATTATCAATACTACCATTGGTTGTTTTGTCTAACGTAACTTCTGCACTTTTCGATTGAGAAATAGGGAATAGCTCCTTTAACTCAAAAACAACAGGAAATGAATTGTTGTTTTTTAGCGTGTATTCATAGGCATACGTAGCTTTTTTCTTTTTATTGAAATTAGTAGGTTCTTTCGCATATTTTTGGTCTGCAATTTCTTTTCGTTTCATAAAAATACTGTTATCTTTTCCCACAGGAAGGAGTAATGTGTCAGAAAATTCGCTAAACTTAACAACAGTTTTACCTATGTTGTTTTTGTTGTAAGTAATGTTTGCAACTCCATCTACAAAACCAAGCGTGTCCCAACTTGTTATTTCTGTAACTAAATAAACTTCAGCATCTATACTCGGAAATCCATAAAAATAATAGGTTGCAGGCAGTTTAACTGTCATTATTGGGAAAGAAAAAACAGTGCTGTTTGATTTTATTGAATATGTACCTTTTAGTGTTCTTAGTTTTAGATATGAAGGAATTGATATTTCTTGATATTCAACACCTTCAAGTTTAGAAATTACTTGCTGTTGTTGAGCTTGTTCTTGCCCCAAATTAGTATTATTATTTTGGTTTGTATATTTAGAGCGACTTGTTAATGTCCACGGTTCTTCAGGAACAGGAAGTGACGTTGGGTTATTCAAGGGGAATGAAGAAGATAAATGAACAACTACTTTATCCCAATTTTCGCCAGTTTGACTCATAATTCGTGCAAGGTATTTCACTTGTATTTCTTTTTCGGAAGAGCTTTGAACATTTATTTCATAAGATGGACTCCAGCCTATTCCTCCTGTAATGTATTCAATTTCTAAATCAGAATTTAATGTTTTTTCAACAGAAACAAGCAGTTTTAAAATAGCTGCATTTTCGTTGTTTAATTTTACTTCTTCCAATGTTTTTGCTTCTGCTATGGATGAGTCAACAAACCGAAGTTGCTTTTTTAACTCCATTATTTTTTTTGAATAAAAATCGAGCATTTTCTCTAAATCTGCTACTTCATTCACAAAATTAGATTCATTATATTTTACTTCCAACAATGCCAATTGGTTTAACAAGGCATTTCGCTCATCTTCCAACTGGTTAAACTGTTCTTTAGTGAGTTTTTTAATGATGGATTTATTGAGAATGGTTACTCCCTTATTGTTAATAGTAATGGTATTCAAAACCAATTTTGAAGAAATATTTTTTAATACAAGTTCTTGGATTCCTTCTGTTAATCGTTGGTTACTAACTCTAGAAACCAATGCACCAGAATGATAAACAGTAATTTCTTGAACATTAGAAACAATTTCTACCTCCTTTGCAAAAGAAAAATCAATAAAACAAACATATATAATTATTGAAGCTGCTAATTTAAATCTCATTTTTTAGGTTTTATTGTTACTGTTCTGATACTAATGAAAAAACTACAAGAACTTGCCACAAAGTCACAAGGAAGCACGAAGAAATCTTTGTGAAGCTTCATGTCTTGGTGTCTTTGTGGCAGGAATAATCAAACAACCCGAACAGTAACGTTTTATTTTATAATAATCATCATTCCTTCACAACACGGTAAACCTTACTTCCTTCTTGATTTGAAAATTTAACGAAATAAATTCCATGAGCCAATCCATTCAAATCCATAGTTTCTTTTCGTTGTGTTATTTGTTTAGTAAGTAAAGTTCTTCCTACAATATCTATAATTTGAATAGAAGAATTGGTTAGATTATTAGTGGAGAAATCAATCGTAATTGTGTTTTTAGTAGGATTAGGATAAATTAAAATTTCAGCTAATTTTTGAGGTATTTCCGTTACTGAAATAACAATATTACTATCGCCTTTATAAAAGTTAACTCCTCCTGCAACATTACCAACTACTAAATCAAAACCTCCATCATTAGTAATATCAGCAACAGAAACCGATGACCAACCACCTTGATTGATGTTTAAATAAGTTGAATCTACTAAATAGAAATTACTTCCTAAATTACCTTCGATGCTGTCATACATATAAATATATCCATTAGTTGCTCCAGAAATTAGCTTATAACTCCCATTATCATCAAAAAAGAAAGGAATACAATTACCATTGAATTCATTATATCTTCTGGTTTTAACTCCTCCAAGTTGTGTTGTAACTAAAGAAAAGGAGGCAGTTGAAGTCGTTCCTATGTTTTCGTAATAGTTTATAAACCCTAATCGATCACCAATAATTAAATCTAACAAGCCGTCCCTGTTTAAATCTACTAGTTGTGGGGCTGCAAAAACACCTATGTCAATGCCTCTATATTCAGCTTCGTTTAGCACAAAGTTGGCTACGTTTCCAAGTCCTGCTATATTTTCAAAATAGTGCAATTTGCCATTGTCTCCTCCCAAAATCATATCCTCATCACCATCTCCATCAATATCACCAAAAGTGGGTATGATGCGAAGAATTGGTTGGTTCATAGCAACATCTAAATTGATGTTAGAAATGTTTACATAATCGGAATCAATTAGTTGAAATGCTGGATTTGATGCTGTGCCAATGTTTTCATATAAGAAAAGAGAGGAGGTAAGTCCTGCAGAAGAAGTAGAGTCCGAATAGCCTGCATTTCCAATCACTAAATCCATTAAACCATCAGCATTATAGTCAAAAAACACTGGATGAGACCCAAGACCAACTTCTATCATATCTTCTTGCAAAAAAGATTTTGTTATAAAATCAAAATCAGGATAGTTTGTTGCTCTATTGTTTTTATACATCCAAGTTCCATTAATGTTTTCACAACCAGTGAAACAATTTGGAGCAACTACTAAATCTTTTACCCCATCATTGGTTACATCTAAATAGTAACCCGCAGGAAAAAGATCTAAGTGAATTGCAGCAGTATTTGAATTGTTGCTAGGGAAAGCTGTATCATAAGCAGTCATGTGTGAAGAAGTTAAGTTTGGCGTTGGATCGCTGTTAATTAACAGTGTCATATTTTTAAAAGAAACATCCCCTAAAATTAAATCCTTTGTTCCGTTTGAATCCACATCCATTGAAAGTATGCTTGAACCCGAGTGTTTATTTCCACCACCAATTCTTTCTGGATTATTGATATTAAACCCACATGAATCGTATAGTGCTATTGTATTTGAAGTAGCTCCTTCAGTGAAATACCCCCAACACTTGTTGGCTAACTCAAAATCTAAACTATCACAATCACCATATCGTTCTTGTGATAAATTTTTATGGTATTCAACCTGAGAACCTAAAATACTAAACGTAATAATATCTAAATCACCATCACCATCAATATCGTCAATCACAGGAATATCTATAGTGGTAACGAATAAGTTTACCATACTCGGAGTTGGTAAATCAGGCTGAAAATTAGAATATAAAATGGTACTGTTTGGATTACCACCAGTAACCATAGAAAATTGTAAAGCCCCACCTGTTGTAGTATTTTTATAAGTAGTAACACCACCTGTTCCTGCAGTAAAAATATCCATTAATCCATCACAATTATAATCTCTCAACAACACCCAATCATGTAATCCAGCTGGAAATTGAGTTACATATTGAGGAGCTAATCGATAGGAAGCTTGATTAGGAATACCTAAGTTAATAAATGTAGAAATTCTGTTTATGCTTCTGTCAAACACAAACAAATCCATAATATTATCATTATTTAAGTCAATCTCAGAAAATTGAGGCGAATTAAAACCTCCTGCCCAAGCTTGTTTTAGTGTATCTCCATTTTGATTTAAAACTACAATCGAATCAAATCGAGTAAAATTTAGTTGTGCAAATGATACTGTACTTATGCAAATTAATAGAAATAAAATTGCAGATTTATTGAGTTTTTTCATGTAAAAAGTATTGATTTAGTTGTTAGTGTAAAGTTATATTAATTTAACAATAAAAAAAAAAAATAAAGAATTAAAATTAATGTTTGTAAAACGCATTTGAAATTCTATATTTGCAGGCTTATAAAATTTTATACAAAAAACACATAAAAGATGCAAAACAAAGGACTATTAACAACATTCACAGTGCTTTTCGCTATAGCGAGTATTTATTCGCTTTCATTAACTTGGGTAGCTGTTGGTGTAGAAAATGATGCAAAAGAATATGCAGAAACTTACCACAATGGAAATTCTGACGCTGAGTTTGCCTATTTAGACTCTATGTCTTCCGTAGAAGTTTATCCATTAATTAACTATACGTATGGAGAGTTAAGAACAAAAATGTTAAACCTTGGTTTAGATTTAAAAGGTGGAATGAACGTAACACTTGAGGTGCAAGTGGATGAAGTTGTAAGAGCATTATCATCTTATAGTACAGACGCTGCTTTTAACAAAGCAATTGCTGATGCAAACCAACTTCAAATAAAAAATGGTGGAAATTTTGTTACTCAATTTGCTGATGTTTACAAAAAAAACAATCCAAATGGAAAGTTAATTTCTGTTTTCTATACAAGAGACAATAAAGAAAGACTTTCTCCAAATGCTACCAATGAGGAAGTTATTGAATTTATTGATGACATCGCAAATGCTGCTATTGAACAATCGTTTGAAGTAATTAGAACTAGAATTGGTTTATTTGGTGCTGCACAGCCTAATATTCAACGTATGACAGGTTCTGACCGAATTTTAGTTGAATTACCTGGTGTTAAAAACAAAGAAAGAGTAAGACAATTATTGCAAGGAACTGCCAAACTAGAGTTCTGGACAACTGCACAAAACAATGAATTTTATCCATTGTTAGACCAAGCAAACACTCGGTTAGCAAAAATTTTAAATAAAGATAGTGCTAAAAAAACTGATGAAAGTACTAATGACTCAACCCAAGTTGCTGCAGCGGATTTAAAAACAGCAGATGATAGTGCAAAAACTGAAACTGATATCTTTAGTGCATTGGATAAAACTAGTGATTCATCTAAAACTGATATTTTAGATAAAGTTACTAATGCCGAAGATTCTGTTGCATTATTCCAAAAAAGTGTGAAGGAAAATCCATTGTTTGCTTTATTAACTATTCCAACCTACCAAAATGAACAAGGACAACAAGTTTTTGCCGAAGGTGCTGTTGTTGGTATAGTTGCCGTAAAAGATACTGGAAAAGTAAATCGATATTTAGGAATGAACGAAATAAAAGAAATTATTTCGCCAAGAAAATATAGATTATTTTGGGCTTACAAAGCATTTGATGAAAAACAACAATTTGTTCAATTGTATGCAATCAAGGTAACCAATCGTGAAGGGAAAGCAGAATTAGAAGGAGATGTTATTATTGATGCCCGACAAGATTTTGGTCAATTTAATGGAGCTCCAGAAATTGTTATGCAAATGAATGGCGAAGGAGCAACAAAATGGAAAAAATTGACTGGAGAAAATGTTGGTAAACCTATTGCTATTGTATTGGATAACTTGGTTTATTCAGCTCCTGCTCCATCTGAAGAAATTGGTGGTGGTCGTTCAAGTATTTCTGGTTCTTTTGAAATAGAAGAAGCTAAATTAGTGGCTAACATTTTAAAAGCTGGTAAATTACCTGCTCCAGCTCGTATTGTTGAAGAAGCTATTGTTGGACCTACTTTAGGAAAAGAATCCATTACCAAAGGATTGCAATCTTTCCTAATTGCCTTGTTAATTGTGTTGGCTTATATGATATTTTACTACTCAAAAGCTGGTGTTGCTGCTGTAATTGCATTGATTACAAATATGTTCTTCATATTTGGAATTTTAGCTTCCATGCCTCAATTAATTGCACTAACATTACCAGGTATTGCTGGTATTATCCTAACAATAGGTATGTCGGTTGATGCCAACGTACTTATCTTTGAACGAATACGTGAAGAGCTAGCTGCAGGAAAAGGAATGCGTTTAGCCGTTTCTGATGGATATAAATTTGCTTATTCTTCCATCATTGATGCAAACATCACCACTTTGTTAACTGGTTTTGTGTTGTGGTTCTTCGGAACTGGACCAGTTGAAGGCTTTGCTAAAACATTAGTAATTGGTATCTTAACCTCATTGTTTACAGCTATTTTTATTACTCGTTTAATTTTTGAATACAATTTAAATAGAAATAAAAAACTAAGCTTTACTTCTAAATTTACAGAAGGTTTCTTCCAAAACTCAAAAATAAATTTCTTGAAAAACAGAAAAAAATTCTACATCCTTTCAGGTGTAATTATCCTTATTGGAATTGGTTCATTAGCAACTAAAGGATTACAAAAAGGAGTTGATTTTCAAGGCGGAAGAACGTATGTTGTGCGTTTCCAAAATGTAGAAAAAGTAGAAACCGAAAAAGTTGCAAAACAACTCGCTTTACTTTTTGAAACCGCTCCAGAGGTAAAAACATTTGGTGATGATAACCAAGTAAAAATAACAACCACTTACCTGATTAATAGTAATGACGAAAAAGCGGATGATATTGTAGAAGCAAAATTATTTGAAGGTATGTCATCAATTATAGGAGCAGAAGTTGATAAAGAAACTTTTTTAAATACCTATTTAATGAGTTCTCAAAAAGTTGGTCCAACCATTGCAAATGACATGATTCGATCATCTATATTATCTATTATTTTTGCCCTTATAATCATTTTCTTATACATCTTGTTTAGGTTTAAGCAAATGTCTTTTGGTGCAGGAGCATTAATAG